>CAMKFK010000020.1 GCA_946411835.1 uncultured Clostridia bacterium | reverse complement strand
CACGGCTGCCGTTGACTACCGCATCAGCTGCCGCCGGCCTCCGCCGATTGCACCGTGGTCTGAGAACCTGCCCGACATCTGCAAAAAGCCAACCTGATATCTTCGCCGGCGGAGTTGTCCGCCGGCATTTTTTGCCGGGACGACTTATTTACCGTTTACGTTTGAGGCGTGGTCGCGTGAGGCGGAGTGCATACGGGACGAGGCGCTGAAAGCGTATGAGCGCGCGTCGGGCGCGGAGGCGCGGGCGAGGATCACGGCGGAGGTCGGGGAGAAGCTGAATCGGGTGTGAAGAAAAATCAAAGGCAGAGAAAAGAATGGGGCGAGACTGGAAATTCAGTCTCGCCTCGAATGATATGGGGGTGACTTCCGGCACGTTCGCTGAACCGTATGAACGAGGCCAAAGTAACCGAGCGATTGCGCCTCTAAAAAGCCGGAGGAAAATGAGCTCAAAAACGCTGTGCAAAACACACAATAAATCCGGGCATTTCAGCGTGAACGCGGCTCAAAAACTGTACGAGATAGCCGACAAAAATGCGGTGTTTTTCAGAAAAGGGCAACACAGCGATTCTGACGCGCGAATACGGACTACGGCTCGATTGCGGCGTGAAAACGGCTGGAAACGGGAAATCCAAAAATGGTGGGGGAGGCTGGCACAATCCAGCCTCCCCGTAGTCACGCTATAACCTTTTTACTTACTTTTCCAGTTCTCCACGACGGGGCAGCTGTTTCCGTCCAGCAGGAACAGCCTGTATTCCGCCGCGTTTGCTCCGACGCTGATCGTCTGATTCCCAATGCTCCCGGTAACCGTCACAGGCTTCACGCTTGTCCCAATCAACCTGCCGTTTGTATCGTACCACGCAGCAATCGCGTTCAGCGTTTTGCCTGCGCCGTTCAAATCCGTATGCCAAGTCATCGTCGTGCCGTTGATGCCGATCACGTTCAGCGCCGCAGCCGAGCCGATGGTGACCGTTCCGCTGACAAGCTCGAAATCAACCGAGTCATCGCTGACGTTCCACGGCTTTTCACCGGAAATATAGGCGCAGCTCACGGTCGCCGAGCCGGACGCTCCGTCCTTCACGCGGAAATCCAGCTCAACGGCAACAGAGCCCGTCTTGTCCTCTGTGCCGTGGTTCCAGACCACGCGATACGGCTTCGTACCTATGGCCGGACTCGTGGTCAGCCCATCAAAATCGCCGCTTCTCGCCGCAATCAGTTCCAGCGCGGTGTCGTCGTAGTCGATTTCAATGCTGAAGCCCGTGATGCCGGGGTTATTCTGGAACATGACCGGTATCGTCACGGTATCGCCGGGCGCTGCCGACCCGTTTCCGACGACAAGCCGCTGATTGCTTGGCGCGGAGCCAAGCAGCGACATCAGCTTCGGCGTGGTCTGCCCCAACGTGACATTCCAGCCCGCCACATACTGCACGATCCTCGTCGCGTCCCTGCCGGATACGGTACCGTCGCCGTTGGCATCCGCCGCGTTCACATCGATCGTGACGTTCCAGCCAGCCACATGCTGTACAACTCTGGTTGCGTCCCTGCCGGATACGACGCCGTCGCCGTTGGCGTCGCCGGGAATATAATTGCGAATCGTGACGGTTCCGCTCTTGGCGGTGAACGGGATGGTATCGTCCATCACGTTCCACGGCTTTTCACCGTTTCTGAACGCCACTTGAATCTGCGTCGTCCCCTCAACGCCGTCCTTGGCGCGGAAGGTCAAAGTCGCCGCTGTCGTGCCGGTTTGGTCTGCCGTGCCGTGGTTCCACACGATCACATAGGGATTCTCTGTGATCTCCTTGCTCTTGGTCAATCCCGTGAACTCGCCATCCGCGACCGAGGTCAGCTCCAAATATTTTTTGTCATAGCTCAGCTCCAAGCTGAATCCTGTGATGCCGGGATTGTTCAGGAACTCCACCGGAACAGTGAACGTGTTGCCGGATGTTACCGTGGCGTCGCCCACTCTGACGACGGGCGCGTTCGGATCAACAGGCTCTGAAGCCACCGTGACCGCGCAAGTCGCGGTCTTGCCGCCGTCCACGGTGGTGACAGTGATGGTTGCCGTGCCTGCGCCGACTGCGGACACCGTGCCATTACTCACCGTTGCGATGGAGGAGTTCGAGGTCGTCCACGTCACATTCTTGTTTGTGGCATTGCTCGGGCTGACCGTCGCGGTCAGCGTCTCGGATGCGCCAGCGGTCAGGGTCAGGGCGGTTTTGTTCAGGGATACACCAGTGACAGGCACCGTGGCTGTTTTCCATACAGCGGTAATTGTTACGTCTCCCGACACCGTATACGATGCGCCAACTGCGTATTCGGTGCCGTTGATATTCCAAGCCTTGAACTGTTTGCCAGCGGGCGCAGTGAAGGTGCAACTCGGCAGGGTAAATGCGTTACCTTTACTAACCGATTGGCTCGGCATTGTACCGCTACCGCCATTGGCAGAGAAAAATAAGGTTGATTTCGGTTCTGTGACGGTTAATTGTATTTTCTGTGTATATCTTATTCCGGGTATTTCTGCATAAACATATAAGAGATAAGTTCCCTTTGCGAGCGTTTCAAATGGAATAGACTGATATATGGGGCTTGCTTTGTCAAACACATAGTTCTTGGCGTTTGGGTAGATTGTTTCGCTAGAAAACAAATCCGAAGCCGTGCTGGTATTATCACGGATTACAGCGTATATTTCAGTAATATCCCTTACAGGGGAATAGGCAGTTGTCGAAAAATCAGGGCGCGTTCCTTGCTCATATTCAACTGCTAAATTATTCTTATCCCATTCCAAGCAGTTTATTTTTCCATCGCTGCAATAAATAGGCGAATTCAGCAAATTTTCGTTGTTTGAACCAAAGGCGACCGTACTCTGCCAATCACTTACTGTGCCGCTGTATTGAACCCGTGTTATATTAGCGCATCCGCTAAACGCGCCATCTCCTATATAGGTAATACTGGATGGTAGTGTAATAGTTTTAAGTTGAGAACACCCCTTAAAAACGGTATCTTCTATTCTGGTTACCGAGTTAGGCACCTCAACACTTGTTATTGCGGTATATGCAAATGTAGAATACTGCAAAGTATTAATACCCTTCGGAATATTGACTTCAGATAGCTTTTTGTCCATGTAGAAAGCAGCGGGGCCGAGGTAAGTAATAGAATCAGGTAATACTGCAGTTGTAAGCAGATCGCAATAACTAAATGCTTGTTGATCGATGCTTTTGACGCTGGAGGGTAAGCTGAGATACTTTAGCTTCGTATTTCTAAATGCAAACTCGCCTATGGACGTAACCGTGTTTTTAAATAAAGCATAATATATTTCCAAGCCTTCACACGAAGATGCACCAAACTCAGTGATTAATACAGAATCGGGTGCGTCTCGCATATCTAAAGCTGAAAAATTAGGATTATCTGATTTTGCCCCTGTGTTTCCGACTACTGTATGTGTCGGGGTGTATACGCGCAAATCTGTGCCTGACGCGCTGACCAATACATAATCATCGTTATTCTTTTTCCAGACTGCATAGAGCGTATAGTTACCTTCTTTGGAAAAACTTCCGCCAGACTGATACTTCGCCGTCGTCGCCGATGAACTCTCGGCCCAGCCAAGAAAAGTATAGCCGTCGCGTGTGGGTTTTACAGTAGAGAGTGTCAGAGTTTCACCCTCAATCTTAGTTTGTGCTGCGGGAGCACCACTGCCGCCGTTGGCGTTATAGGTAATAGAGTAGTATGTGTAGTTTTCCGTCACTTGAATATCCGATTCATAGACCAGCCAGAGATCCATGTCTTCGCCAAGGCGATTTACTCCGACTTTGTATCGAACCGAACCATCGCTCATTTCGGCATACTCATAAGACCGCACTGTAGGTCCGTAGCTGAAATAGTCGAGACGAGTGGTGTCGGTGGGATTGCGATACAAATTTATCACGCGCTCTGGGAGCTTGAGCGTCCGGTCACAAGAAACTGTGCGAATGACAGAAAAGGTAGGGGTGGTAGGGAATGACGATCCTCCATTTGCAATATACCAGCAATCGTCAGTTGAAGATAAAATATCGGATTGAGAGCCAATTCTATACGCTAAGTATGATTGGTCAAGTCGAATCCTATTTCCACTATAACCCGATGCAGGATCGGCACAATAAAACGTACTTCCTTCGTAATCTGTGACTAAAACAGCGTGAGGGACTTCTCGACAGTAGATTTCAATACCCTCAGGATGTGAATTAAGTAGGCTTTGAAGCGTTGAGACAGAAATACCTGAAACCTCACTGTGACGAACCATATAGTCACCATAATCGAAACTCCAGAGTAACCCCTCCCCCTCTTTCCATCCATACGGGCGTACCGATGCTTCTGTGATATTGCTCCAACCGCTGTATCCATGTAAATACGCATATGCACGCATCATCATCGTCGCCGATGCTAATGTGCATGTATAATTTGTATTTTGCGTAAGAAAAACCGAGGACGGAATACTTGTTGATGCACTAACATTTTCCAGCCCGCCAAAGGCTATGGATAACATTATGCAAACCGCCAGATTCAAGCTGATTATCCTTCGTTTCATTTGTTTTTCCTCCTGATTATATAATACAACATGATCTACTACATGAATTCATCAGAGCCAGCGCAATCCACAGATACGGTGCCGAAATCGGGGAACTGATGCCGAAAAGCGCATGAATGCAGTACCCGAGGACTGCACAGCCACATACTGCAACGGTTATTGATTTGCCCGCGTCGCGTACCCACCTGAACGTTGATACGCCAAGCATCAGCAAATACAAGGCAAGCGCAACAGCACCCTGATTCACCAAAATGTTCAAATACTCGTTATGAGCTGTGTCAATCGCGCTGTGGATCAAAATGCCAAGCGATTCGTCATACCTCTCGAACGCTGCTGTTGTCCGCAGTCCCAGCGTATCCGGCCCACCGCCCAAAAGCGGATGCTCCGGTACGAGCTGAATCACGTTTCGCCAAATATAGAGACGTCCTGACCCAAAGCTGTCGTCCCAACGTCCGTGCATCAGCTCGGATGCTTCATATAAAAAGCCACCCATATATCTACCGAGGAAGTAGACCGCCGTCGCAGCAGCAACGAACAGGCAAATCACGGCAATCAACGCCTTTTTCCGAGCATCCTTAGAAGCAGGCAAGACAGGAACCGAGAGGACAATCGCGCCCGCTGTTCCCAATATGCCGCCGGCGACAAATGCCTTTAGTAAAACAACAAGGCAAAGAATCATCGGAGGAAGCAGAAAGAAGCGATGTTTGCCTCCCTTCATGCGAAGAAACGCCATCCAAAACGCCGGAATTGCCAAACTCAACACCGCCGAGAGAATGTCAACATTGCCGATCGTGCCTAAATACTCTCCTGCGTACCGAATATTGGCGTCGTAGTAATTCATGCCGTCGGGATATAGCCCAAGAGGATTATATCTGGCGAACTGAATCAGGCAGAGAACGCAGTTGACGCTGATTGCCGCCGAAGCCAGCCAAAGCATCCAGCGTTTTGGCTCCCCGTATGTGGATACCAGCAAGAAGCTCAGGCAGTACAGCGCGATTGCGATCAGCCCCTCATGTCGCGCACCGCCCCACAGCGCGGTATGTAAATCGTCTGACAAGGCGGTGGACAGCGCGGTTACGAGGAGATAGGCGAGAACGAGCTTTTGCGTCAAATCGAGCGATTGCCAAGCCTTTTTCGGCGGAGGAATCGCCTCTGTGCCAACCACGGCCAATTCAACTCGAAGTAGGAATGCAGAACCAATATAAATGCCAGTTATGAGCAGATATACATTCCATTTTTGCGCTGTTATTGTTTGATATCCACCCGAACCGGGATAAAGCAGGTATATTCCACAGAGAATTGCGAGATAAGTATGCGTTAAAGTGCGGAGAATTCGTCGCCCCTCGTCCTTCTTGCGCTTCATTACAAGTACCTCTTATGTATGTCAAGCCATTTCAATAGTGAAGCTACATGGTAAAAAATGTACACTTTTATATCCAAATATAGCAGACAAATTGCCAATGTGCAAGGCTTATTCCTCGTTTTACCATTAGAACACAAAGTGCACCATTGCTACCAACTTCCTTTGACCATCGCAGAAAGGTCGGATGGGTCACATTCAGCTTTTTGGCGGCGGTTCGGGCGGAGATCGAGCCGCCTGCCCATTCGGCATATACGGCACGAAAGTCGTCGGGGCGCGCCATCGGCTTTCTGCCAAGATGGACGCCGCGCTCCTTCGCCGCCGCGATGCCCTCCGCCTGCCGCTGCTTGATGAACTCACGCTCGGTCTGGGCGACGTAGCTCAAAAGCTGCAACACGATGTCGTCGATCAGTGTGCCGGTTAGGTCGCGCCCCTGCCGCGTGTCGAGCAGCGGCATATCGAGCACGACGATGTGCGCCTGCTTTTCTTTCGTGATAACTCGCCATTGGTCAAGGATTTCATCATAGTTTCTGCCCAGCCGGTCGATGCTCTTGACGATCAGCGTGTCGCCCGCCTTCAGCTTCCGCAGCACGCGCCGCCAGCCGGGGTGGTCGAAATCCTTGCCGCTTTGCTTGTCCATGAAGATATGACGCTTGTTCACGCCCGCGTCGTGCATGGCGACGCGCTGCCGGTCTTCATTCTGATCCTTCGACGACACCCGAATATAGCCATAGGTGATTCCATTCATACGATTCCCTCCAATTCGCGCCGATGGTTCGGCGCTTTTATTATGCCCGTTGGAGGAAACCTTGATTGTTCAGTTTTCAGTCATTCGTCAATTCAACATCGCCAGCAGTCCGGTAGTATCGTAATCACGGGTAGTTTTTGAGCCGACGCGTGCTCCATCGCGAGATCCACGGCGTCGCCGTGTGCGATGGCAGGGTCGTAGATGGCGAACACAATGTCAGCGTATTCGATAATCTTGCGATAGGCGTCATATTCGCAGTCCGGCGTCTTGTGGAGGCTCGCCGCCTCCATGATTGTGCAGTCGGCAAGGAGTTGGAAGTACCGCTCCCGTAGGTACGGTGCCCACTTGACCGCCTGCTCCTCGTGCGGCGTTACGACAAAGCGCATGAGGTCGGGATCTGTCTGGCGCAGAGCGTTGACGCACTCGCCTGCGTACAGCCCGATCCCATAGTCCGCGACGACGGCGAAGTGCGTCACGCCCTGCTGCCGCAACTCCATGATCTTCTGTGCCAACGCGAGCTTGAGCGTGTTGCACCCCTCGTCTTCCTCATCAAAGCCCCAAGGGAAGCACATTGGGGGCTGTCCGATGATTGCGCAAATACAATGTTCCATAGCCACCACCTTGTCCGTTCATACGTTGCACGACGCGGCGTATGAGCGGTCTTTCTGTATATGATGTACTACTCTACCACATTTGTATTCAAATGACAACATATGTGTTCGGAGCTGTCGAACGTTTCCTTTACACTTGCGGTAAGGAGGCGTTTTGATATGTTGGATGCTATGATTGTCGGTAAAGTCATACAGCGGTTCCGCGAGGAGAAAGGCTTGTCACAAGAGGTGCTGAGCGGATTTGCGGACATAGGGCGTACACATTTGAGCGCCATTGAGCGTGGAACGCGAAAGCCGACGTTGGACACGTTCTTTAAGATAAGCGAGGCACTTGAAGTCCGCCCAAGTATTCTGCTTGCCGCTATTGAAGATGAGATCGAGCGCGAGGGATAAACGACCGGATAGGGAAGTACCGAGATCCCATGCGATCGAACCATTTGAGTTGGCTCGATGTTTATGTGTTTTCTGAAATGTGAGTACGGGCGGGATAGCTTTTACTATCTCGCCCGTACGATCATTCAAAGGCAGTATTCTTTTTGGCAGATATCATAATCGCTTGCAAAAGCGAAAATGCGGGAGACCCTTTCAGATCTCTCGCATTTTCGCTGTTTGTGCCGTACCAGCCTTGCCGTCGGGGGCATGGGTCAACATTTCTCCCTAACGCAAGCCGGATTCGTCTTGATCTGTTTTTTCATGGCGCTACTCCCTTTCAATTTGAATGATTTGTAGTCGATCCGTTTGATCTTAGTCGTCCCGTCCGAGCGGCAGGCGACCGTCTCATTCTCGCGCTCCGTCCGGCCTTTCATGACGGAGCCGCCCTGCAAGCCCGTGCAGACGGAACGGTGGAATCCCGGTTGCGTTCACGGATCATTTGTGTCTGCCGACGAAAGCACCGCCGTCACATGGCCGGCGCCAAGCATGTCTTGCAGTTCAGCCCTGCTCTTGTCGGTAATTCTTCCAAGACGGGTATACGCCCATGAGTTGGAACCGTAGAACACAACCATCTGATTACCGGAATACAGGACAATAGCCCCCCGGCGCTTGTCACCGTCTGCACATCGTTTCGCGGCAGGCTCGTATCCAAAAAACCAACTTGCTCAAACCCTCCGTACGGCGTCATTTCCACCGTCAGCGGGCCGTCTCGCAGCAGCTCCCGAAGAGCATCCACGGAAGCGTTGCTCTCCCATGCGACCGTAACCGGCCGCCCGTTGAGCGTGAGGCTTATTTCGCTCACAGCAGCGTTCTCCTTCCCGCGCAGATATCCCTTGCAATACCGCCGCAATCTGCGCCCGTGTTGCGTTTTCCTTCGGGGCAAATGTGTAATCTGCCGTCATCGGGGCGATGCCGTTCGTTCGCGCCCAGCCGACAGCTTTCGCGGCGTAGGCGCTCGAGTCGGCGACGGTCTCCGCTTCCGGCTCCCCCTCCATACGCCAAAGCATGGTCACCAGCTGCTCCTGCGCGGTCGGCTTATTCGTGCCGTACTGTCCGCCGCCGATCCCGTTGACTACGCCGCTGCGTGACGCCCACAACACGGCGTCGGCGTACCACGCGCCGGTTTTGGTGTCGGAAAAGCCGTCCTCGCCGGTGACGTCCGGCTGACCGGCGATACGGTACAGCACGGTTGCAAGCTGGGCGCGCGTAAAGGTGTCGTCGGGTGAAAACTTGCCGCCGCCCGTGCCGTCCATCAAGCCGCGCTCCGAAACATAGTGCACGGCCTCGGCGTACCACGCGGAAGCCGGGACGTCCGAAAACGCAGGCTTTTCCGCTGCGACAGCCTCGCTCGCGGCGCAGGCCGGCATCGTCAGCGTCAGCAGCAGCGCCAAAAGCAAAGGAACCGTTCTTTTCATCAGCTCACAGCTTCTTTCCGAATTGATACGCCCGCTCCAGAATGTCGGGATGCTTTTTTGCCTCATTGCCGTCGTTCAATCCGCCGCCACTGAAGTTTCCGGCATAGCGGCACTTGGGGAAGCAGTCGATCCAGCCCTTGAGCCCGTTGACCGCCTTTTCATACACCTCGTCGCCGTCCTCTGCCGAGGCGGTCATCAGATACACGTCACGGAACGCGTACTCCTGCGGAAACAGCGGATTGCAGCGGTCGAGCAGCGTCTTGAGCTGCCCGCTCAGCTCGTAATAATAGATGGGCGTCACGAACACCAGCACGTCCGCGTTCTGCACCTTGCCGACGATTTCAGCCGCGTCGTCATGGATGACGCACTTGCCGGTTTTCTGACAGGCAAGGCAGCCCTTGCAGAAGCGGATGTCCTTGTCCTTGAGGCTGACGAGCTCCACGTCATGTCCCGCGTCGCGCGCGCCGCGCTCCGCCTCCCGCGCCAGAAGCTCCGAGTTGCTGCCCACGCGCAGGCTGGACGATACGATCAATACCTTCTTTGCCATAACGGTCCGCCTCACTTCAAATACGCGGAGAAGAAGCTCTCCAGCTTGTCGAACGGGATGATATCGACCTGATCGTACAGGTCGGTATGCACCGCGCCGGGGATGATGTACAGTTCCTTGTTGTCCGCGTACTTGCTGTCCTTCACCATATCCGCGTAAGCGTCGCGGCTCATATAGCAGGAGTGCGCTTTGTCCCCGTGGATCATCAGCACGGCGGAGCGAATCTCTTTGGCATAGGTAAACAGCCGCATATTCATCAGCGAGGTGCCGGTGTTCATCGTCCAGCCGTCGTTGGAGTTCAGCGAGCGGGGATGATAGCCGCGCGCCGTCTTGTAATAATCGTGGTAGTCCCTGACGAAGTACGGCGCGTCCTCCGGCAGGGGATCGACCACGCCGCCCACGCGGGCATAGTCGCCGCTCTGATAGTCCTTCGTGCGCTGCGCGTTGATCGCGGCTCGCGCTTGGTGTCTTGCCTCTTCGTTGTCCGATGCGTCGAAATAGCCGTTGCCGGCGACGCGGGACATATCGTACATCGTGGACGTCACGGTCGCTTTGACCCTCGTATCGATGCAGGCGGTTTGGAGGGCCATGCCGCCCCAACCGCAGATGCCGATGATGCCGATACGCTCGGGATCGACGTTATCCTGCACGGAGAGAAAATCGACCGCCGCCTGGAAGTCTTCCACATTGATATCCGGGGAGTGCATCGCCCTCGGATATCCGCCGGACTCGCCGGTGAAGGACGGGTCGAAGGCAACGGTCAGGAAGCCGCGCTCCGCCATGGTCTGCGCATACAGGCCGGAGGACTGCTCCTTGCACGCCCCAAAGGGGCCGCTGACGGCAATGGCAGGGAGCTTGCCGGTCGCGTTCTTCGGAACATACATATCCGCCGCGAGGGTGATGCCGAAGTGATTGATAAAGGTTACTTTCCTGTAATCTGCCTTGTCGCTCCTGGGAAACGTTTTGTCCCACTCCTGCGTGAGCTTCAGTTTTTCCGTTTTCATCATAATCATTACCGCCTTTCCTTGTTTGCTTTGATTATACTTGCTTGACGTCTGTTTTGCAAATGGTTATAATGAATATCGTGATATTCTCGTTTGGAATATTATAGTCTGTGTAACGGGAGACGCCCTGATGGAGATTCGCACGCTCAGGTACTTCCTCGCCGTGGCGAGAGAAGAAAACATGACAAAGGCTGCGGAAACGCTTCATGTCACGCAGCCCACCTTATCCAAGGCGCTCAAGGCGCTCGAAGACGAGCTTGGCAAGAAGCTCTTTACCCGGCACAGTTTCAGCATCGCGCTGACGGAGGAAGGGATGCTGCTCCGCAATCGCGCCGAGGATCTTGTCAGCATGGCGGATCGTATTAAAAAGGAGTTTGTTTCGCTGGGTGACATGACGGGCGGAAGCCTGTACTTCGGCTTGGCGGAATCCTATCAGATCAGCTTTTTCGCGCGTGAGCTTCACTCGTTCAAAAAGAACTATCCCGGTCTTCGCTACTACATCACCAGCGGCGACACGGAACAGGTCGCCGAAAAGCTGGACAAGGGCCTGCTGGACTTCGTGGTGCTGGCGGAAATACCCGATGCGGCAAAATACGAGTTTTTGACCTTTCCCGAGGAGGACGTCTGGGGACTCGTCCTACCGGACGACGACCCGCTGGCAGAGAAAAAGGCCATCCGTGTGGATGACTTGATTGGACTGCCGCTGTTCTGTTCGGGTCAGGCTTGGGAGAAGGACATTCCGAGATGGGCAAAAGAGAAAATGGACCAATTGCGTTTGGAAGGCTCCTTCCGGCTTTCCTACAACGCATCGCTTTTCGCGAAGGAGCATTTGGGGTATCTGCTGACATTTGACCGGCTGGTAAATACCTCGCCCGGAAGCGGGCTTGTTTTCCGCCCGCTCACACCGAGGCTTGAAACCAAGCTGTTTCTCGTCTGGAAAAATACCAAGCATTCTCTCCGATCGCGGAGAGATTTCTCAGGCAGATACAGGCCGCTTTCTCTGCAATGCAATCATGAACGGCCGCAAAGACATGACGTTCTCGGAGTACACGAAGCGGCGGCTCCGCTGCGTCTCCCCTGGCATACTCAGCCTGTATACAAAGCAAAGCGCTCATACTACAGTCTGTCGGGCGGCGGGATGACTCCCGCCGCCCGATCTGTTATGTTTCGACTTTGCCTTTCACCGCGTCGTGCCGCCCCAGACCGGATCGGAACTCGTTATCATGCGTCGGAAGGGCTTCTCGGGGTGCTGAATTCGGTCGAGCAGGAGCGCTGCGGCGACGCGGCCGATCGCGATGCTGTCGATCCGCGCGGTGGTCAGCTTCGGCTCCACCACCTCGGCTTCCGGAGAGCCGTCGAAGCCCGTCACCATCACGTCCTCCGGAATGCGAAGCCCGAGCCGCTTCAGCGCGGACATCAGATGGATGGCCAGATAGTCGTTGGCACAGACAAAGCCGTCCGGCAGAGCGGGCATCGCCTCCAGAGCGCGGAGCAGCCATTCCGCGTCGCCGTACTCCGGCCCATCCGGCGCGAGGATGCAGAGCGCGGGCTCCACGGGACGCTCCGCAGCGGCCATCGCCGCGCGGAAACCGTTCCAGCGGATGGAGAAGCTGTCGCAGTGGTTCTTGTCGCCGACAAAGCCAAGGCGCGTCGCGCCTGCGGCGAGCATGCGGTTGGTCATGGCAATCACGGCGGCAAGGTTCTCCATGGTGACGAAATCGCAGTCCATGATCGCGTGGCTCACATTGACGTAGCCGTCCACAAACACGCAGGGAATCCCCAGCGCAACGACCATGTCCTGATACGCCTTGTCGAACAGCTCGATGCACAGGATTGCCGCCGTGTCCGCCAGATTCAGATGCGGCGGCAGCTTCTTCGCGGCGATTTCCTCGCGGGATATCTCATACATCTGCATCATATAGCCGGAGCGGCAAATCGAATCGGTGAAGCTGGTGATGAAACGGGCGCCGAAATGGTGGCTCAACAGCTTGTGGTCGGTCAGCAGCGCGACGTTTCCGCCGACGTTCTCCGGCGCTGCGGCGGATTCCTCCGGAAACTGCCCGTAGCCCAGCTCCTGTGCTTTTTGAAGCACCAGCTTCCGCGTGGCGTCCGGCACCGCGCCCCTGCCGTTGAAGATTTTGGACACGGTGTTGCGGGAAAGGCCGCATGCGTCGGCTATGTTCTGCATCGTTACTCGTTTGATTCCCATGTCTGATGGTACGCTCCCAAGTCCTTTTTTGCTATGATACTATACCACGCCGCCGTTGGAAAAACAAGATGTGCAAAATGTAAACAATTTGTCCTGCTGCGTGTCCATTACGCACAATTTCATGGTGCATCGTTTGGCCATATTTACAGATTGTAAATATGGGATGCTTTTGATGTTGACACGCTGTAAATTCTAAAATACAATATTTGCAAAGGTGAATTTACTTTTTTTACAATGCGCCGCGCTGCGCAAGCAAAGGCGTGGAAAATGCGCCTGAACGCAACCAACATCGACATGGATCAGGAGGCAGGGAGGTAACATGAAAACAATCAAAACGGCGCTGGCCTATGTTCTTTTGCTCACCATGCTGCTGTCCCCGTTCGGCGGCTATGCCCGCGCGGCGGGAGAACAGACCGTTTCCGTGGACGAGCAGGCGGTATTTGACCCGCTTGCCGGGACGCAGAGCGTCGCCTATGAGCGGCACGCCGACGGCTACGAGGTCTCGCTGGACCGCAGCGCGGACAGCGTGACGATGGTCGTCGCCGCCGTCCCCGGCGCAGCTGCGGCGGAGGGCGCGGCCCTGTTCATCCGCACCGGCGTCACGCCGGAGGTGGGACGGACCTATCGCGTGAGCTACACGCTCGCGTCCGAGCAGGCGCTGGACGAATACGCCGTCTGCTTCGACGGGGCGGAGGAAAACGCCTACGGCGCCGCCGAAACGAGAAGCGTTTCGGCGGGAGGAACCGATTTGGCGCGGTTCTTCCTGACGCCGACGGCGGAGAGCGGCGAGCTGATCCTGCGCCTGCTGCTCGGCAAAACGGCGGTCAACACCTTCCGCCTCTCCGAGCTGACGGTCGAGGCGGCGACGGAGGAGGAAATCGCCGTCGGCGCGAACGCGGTGCTGGTGGACAGGCTGAACCTGAACGCGCCCGGCTCCGTCTCCATGTGGGCGAACGAAGACTGCAAGGCGAAGCTCACCGCAGAGGGCGAAACCGCCACCCTGACCGTCACAGATGTGCCGGAAAGCGGCGCGGAGGTCTGGAAGATCAAGCTGTTCGTGAACACGGGCGTCATGCCGGAGGCGGGAAAGACCTATCGCTTCCGCGCCGACGTGACCGCCTCGGCAAGCCGGATCGTCGAGATCTGCTACAACGAGGGCGACGTCGAAAAGGGCTACGCCGTGCTCTACAACCAGCGCATGAGCGGCGGCAGGCACACGATGAGCCGACTCATCTGCATCCCGCAGGAGAAGGAGAACGCCGGCGAGCTGGTGTTCCAGCTTTCTCTGGGCAAGCTGCACAAGGGCGACACGGTCACGATCGGCAACATCGGCGTGGAGGAGATGCTCCCCACCTACCGGAACGCGCTGGCGGCGGATTTTGCCCTCGACAAGACATGGGAATACACAGCATACGATCCGGACAGCCTGGTCGTGACCGGCGCGACCGCCGTCCCGACGGCGATCAGCTGGGACGGCAGGGCGTGGGCGGAACGAGCCGGCGACCACGCGCTCGATCCGGTCTGCACCGCAAACGCCGCCTCAATGACGGTGAAGGAAACCTCGATGGATCCGTGGCACGCCATGCTCCATCTCTACACGGGAGAAACCCTGGAGGCTTCCTCCGACTACCGCGTCACCCTCAAAATCACGTCGACGCTGGACAATCCGGAATACAACATTCAGTTCGGCTCCGGCAAGTATGGCGACACATGGGACAACGACGTGGCGTTCGGCGGGCTCTATGCCCATACGCTCACGGCGAACACGACGGTCACGGAGACGTATCAGTTTTCCACCGGGGACAGCGACAGCGAGCTGCTGATTACGCTGCAAATGGGCAAAGCGCCCGGCAGCGTCGTCACGGCGAGCGACGTCCGGATCGAGAAGCTGACCGAAGGGACGCCGGAGACGGTAGCCGCTTCGGTGCAGTACCCCTCCGGCGCGCCCTCCGGCGGCAGCTTTGCAAACAGAGACGGCAAAGGAAGCCTGAGCGGGGACGGCGCGTCCGCCGTCTTTACCCGAGGCGACGGAGAGGGTTGGCAGAACGGGCTGTTTGTCAACGGCGTCTGTCCGCTGGAGGGCGGGAAGACGTACCTTGTGAGCTACACCGTCGCGTTTGAAGAGGGCGACAGGTGGTTCAAGGCGATTTTTGCCGACAGCGAACAGACAAAGTACAGCGGCTTTGCCGACGCGGCGCACGAAGCAAACGGAAGCTACACCGAGGAGATCACCGCGCCCGGGGACGGGAGCCTGTATATCTTCTTCGAGCTCGGCTCCGCAGCGGAGGGGAAAACGATCACGGTCAGCGACGTCAAGGTCGCCGAGCTGGCGTCCGATGTGACATATCCGACCTCCGCCGATGAAACGGGCAGCTTTGAGAACAGGGACGGGCGCGGCGCGCTGAGCGGAGACGGAGCCTCCGCCGTCTACACCCGCGACGGCAACGCAAACGACGACTGGCAGTGCGGTCTGTTTGTGAACAACATCTGCGCCGTGACGGGCGGGCAGCGCTATACCGTGCGCTATGACATCGCGGCGGCGCAGAACGCCCATTACAAGCTGACCTATCATCATCAGAACAAATGGGAGGGCGACGGCAAGGACGGCTGCTACTGGCGGTACACAGCGGATGGCGGGTATGAGGACACCGTCACCCCGTCCGCAGACGGAAGTCTGACGCTTCGCTTCGACCTGGGCGAGGCGGCTGCGGGCGCTGATATCACGGTCAGCGGCATCAAGGTCACCAGAGAGGTTTCCGACGTGGCGTATCCCAGCGCCGTCGACGCGGGCAGCTTTGAGAACAGGGACGGGCGCGGCGCGCTGAGCGGAGACGGAGCCTCCGCCGTCTACACCCGCGACGACAACGCAAACGACGACTGGCAGTGCGGTCTGTTTGTGAACGACATCTGCGCCGTGACGGGCGGAAAAAAGTATGCCGTGAGCTACGATATTCAGTCCGACCGGGATGAAACCCGATTCTTTGCCGCGAATTACAACCACAGCGACGACCGGAAGTGCGAGCAGGACGACGGTAGAAGCGAGCACGACGCAACCAATGTGAAAACCACGTTCACCGACGAGATCACCGCGACGGGAGACGGGCGGCTGTACCTGCGCTTCGATCTGGGCGCGGTCTCCGCCGGAGCCAACGTCACGGTCAGCAACATCACCGTCAGGGAGATACCGCTGGTTCCCTCGGGCGAGACGACGACGGTCTCCTTCGGCTCCGTTTCGACCGAGACGCACGACGGCTTCACCGCGACGCTGACCAGGAACGCCGACGGCGTCGTCATGGATGTGACAAAGCCCGCCGGGGTTGAGCCCGCCACATGGAAAGCCAAGCTGTGCATCCGTACCGGCGTCGCCTATGAGGACGGAAAGAACTACCGCGTCTCCTTCGACATTGAGGCGGCGCGGAGCCAGGACGACTTTTGCGTCATCACCCGGGGCGTACCGGACAGCGAGGACATTCGCGGCACATGGTCGCAGTCTCTCGCCGCCGGCGTGAAAAAGACCGTCACCACAAGACCCATCCCGGCAGGCAGGGGCAGCGGCGCGCTGGATATCGACATCGAGCTGGGCAAGCTCAACGGGGACGGCAACACCTATACCGTCAGCAACGTCCGCGTGGAAGAGGTCTCCGGCAGGATGGTGCTGAGGGACGCGAAGATCACCGGTACGGTGGACAACGATATGCAGGATGGTTACTCCGCCCTGCTGACGCGCACGGCGGACTCCGCCTCCGTCAGCATCAGCAGGACGCCCGACACGGGCATGGAGGCGTGGAAGTCCAAGCTGTTCGTCAACACGGACGTTTTCGTCAGCGAGGGCGAGACCTGCCTCGTCCGCATGGACGTGCTGGCGAAGAACAACATGGACTATGAGGTCTGCTATAACTGCGGGGGCGTCGAAAAGGGCTTTGACGCGATTTACGGGCTTCACGCAAACGGCGGCAAAGCCAAAACCATCGAGCGGCTTTTCACCGCCGAGCGAAGCGGGAAGCTGACGATCCAGCTCTCCCTCGGCAACGTGCCCGCGCCGAACGCCGTGACGGTGAGCGGCGTAACGGTGGAAAAGGCGTCCTACACGAGCGGCGGAAGCGCCCTGCCCGAGCCGCTTGTCTTCCGCGGCGCCAGCGCGGTCAGCTGCTGGGCGCACGCGGACTATACGACCAGGCTTACCGGCACGGACGACGCCATCACCGTGAACATCCTCAAGGCGCCCTCCTTTGGCGCGGAACCGTGGAAGATCAAGCTCTTCCTCGACACCGAGACGCCACTGAAAGCCGGCAGGTTCTACCGCGTCACGACCGACCTGCTGGCGAACTCGCCGCAGAACGTCGAAATCTGCTACAACAACGGCGGCGCGGAGATGGGCTACGACGCGCAGGGCGGCATCCGCCTCGCGGCGGGCGTGCCCCAGACGGTGGAAAAGCTCGTCGCCGTACCCGCCGACAAAACCGATCTGAAAAACCTGATGCTGCAAATCAACCTCGGCGCGGCGACTTCGCCCAACGATATCACGGTCAGCGGCGTCACGGTCGAGGAGGTGAGCCTCCGGTACGCCGACCGGATGGTGCAGGGCTACAGCTATCAAAGCCACAGCTCCGTCTGGACAACCCCCGACTTCAACGCGAAGCTGGACGCCACGAACAGCACCGCGACCATCTGCATCACCGACGCTCCCGCGACGGGCGCGGAGGTCTGGAAGGCGAAGCTGCTGGTTCGCACCGGCGTTGTGCTCGCGGCGGGCAAGTCCTACGTTGTGCGCGCGAATCTGGTGTCGGACAAGGACCTGACCTACGAGCTCTGCTTCAACAACGAGGAGACCGAAAAGGGCTTTGACGTACTTTACGGACAGTTCGCGAAGGCAAACGAAACCGCCGCGATCGACAAGAAGATTTCCGTTCCCGCAAGCATGACCGACGCGGGCGAGCTGGTTCTCCAGTTCTCGGTCGGCGGTCCGGGCGCGAACAACGTCACGGTCGCCAACGTCTCCGTGCAGGAGCTTCGGTACGGCGCGAACGGCGCGAGGGACCTCACGCCCGCCGCCGCCGTCGGAACGCGCGGGCATGGCGCGACGGACGTTTCGCGCGACAGGCTGACCGCGCAAATCGGCGGCGCGGACGACGCGCTCCGCATCACCGGCGCGGCGCTTTGCGCCGGCGAGCGCTACACGGTGTCCTTCACGGGCAAGGCGGATCGGGCGGCGTCCGGCACGCTGACGCTCAACCGGGCGGGCGCGTCGAAGCCGGTGATGACGCAGCGGTTCGAGCTGGGCGCGGAGGCGAAGGCGTTTTCCTTCACGACCGCCGAGCCGCTCGACAGGAGCGGCGCCTGCGAGCTGCTGTGGCAGCTGGACGGCGCGGCGCAGCTCGAGCTGTCCGACGTCAGGCTGAGCCTTCCCGCCGAGCAGCTTTTCGTGACACGCAGCGACCAGAAGCTGACGGTCAACGGCAAGGCGGCTGAAGCGGACGTCTACAACATCAACGGCTACAATTATTTCAAGCTCCGCGACCTCGCGCTGCTGCTCAACGACACGGACGCGCAGTTCACCGTCCGCTACAACGCGCAGAATCGCACGGTCTCCCTGACCACCGGCAAGCGCTACACGCCCGTGGGCGGCGAGCTGGTGCGGGACGGCGACCGCTCCGCGACCTGTACGCGCGGCACGCAGGACATCACCGTCGACGGCGCGAGGGTTCCCCTCAAGGCGTACAGCCTCGGGAACAACAACTATTTCAGGCTCCGCGATCTCAGCGCGCCGCTCGGCTTCACGACGGCCTACCTTGAGGAGACCGACACGGTGGCGATCACCTCGCCGCTGACGCCCGAGGCGCAGGAAGCGTCCTATGCCTACGGCGCCTTCTTCCGCCCCGAGATCGACGGCGAATCCCAGCCGTATGTGGGCGACCCGATGGCGTTCTACGAGGACGGCGTCTATTACATCTACTACCTCAAGGAGGGCGGAGACTCCGTCAACCACTCGGTCTATCTGGCAACGACGCGGGACTTTGCCAGCTATACCGAGTATGATGCGCCCGTTCTCTCGGCATCCCGCGGCGACGCGCAGGACAGCTGGATCGGCACCGGCTCCGTGACCAAGGTGGACGTGACGTACTACTTCTTCTACACCGGCTTCAATTCCTCCGGCACGCGGGAGTACCACGAGAAGATCATGGTGGCAAAGGGCGGCAGCCCCACGTCCTTCGAGAAGGTGAGCGGATGGGAGATCACCCCGCCGACGTCCCTCAATCAGAAGAACGATTTCCGCGATCCCCAGGCATATTACGATCCGGCGACGGGCACGATCTCGCTGACGGTCACCGCGTCTCAGGACGGCGTGGCGCGCATCCTCAAGTACACGCTCGACAAGGACCTGCAAAACGCGCGTTACGACGGAATCATCTTTACCGATCCGACCGGCAAATACTGGAACCTTGAGTGCAGCGACACGTTCCGGCTGGGAGACAAGTGGTATCTGACCTACTCCGCTCAGGAGGATACGCTCTGGTACGCTGCGGCGGATTCCCGCTTCGGCCCCTATTCCGCGCCGGTTCAGCTGGACGGCAAGGTGTTTTACGCGGCAAAGCACGTCGAAGACGGGGCAAACAGCTACATGGTCGGCTGGGCGAGGCGCTCCGAATCCGCGTCCTCCACGCAAGAAGTCTCGGGATGGGGCGGCAATCTGGTTGTTCAAAAGCTGACGCAGCGCGCAGACGGCAGCCTTGCGCTCGTTCCCGTGGACGGCGTCGCCGCGAGCTTCAACAAGCCGGCGGCGGTGACTGCGGAGAGCGTCTCCCTGACGGCGGGCTCCGACTACCGCTTCAAGCAGGTCTGCACCGGCGAAGAAAGCTACCTGCTCACCGGCGAGTTCACCTGCACCGGCGCCGGTTCCTTCGGCCTCGCGCTCGACTTCAACGGCACGGAGTCGTCGTACAAGCTGATTTCCGTCAATCCCGCCGAGAACACCCTCAGCCTCGCATTCAACAAGGGCGTCACGAAGATCGCCGAAACCCCTGCCAAGCTGGGTACGAAGCACAGCTTTACCTACATCCAGGACGGCTCCGTCGGTATCTTCTATGTGGACGGCGCGGCGGCGCTGACGGTCCGCGTCTACGGCTCCACCGGCAAGCCGGTCTACCTCTTCGCGCAGGACAACAGCGTCCGCTTCACTTCGCTCAAGTGCTTTACGAAATAAAGCAAATCACCCCATAGCGGCGCGCGGGACCGTGCTTCCCCCCGTGCGCCGGTCCAAACAGCTTCCCGCCCCTGTTCCTCAGGGGCGGGAAGCCTTCGCTTGCGGCGCGCCGTACAGGGGACGGAGAACGTCCTCACACTTGTTGCTTTTGGGGTAAATGTAAAGTAAACCGCTGTTTTGATTTGACATTTACACACATCTCCTGTACAATAGAAACAATACGAAGTAATAGGAGAGTTGACATGGGCAAAAAGGTTACCATACAGGACATCGCCGACGCGCTTGGCATTTCGCGGAACACGGTGTCGAAGGCAATCAACAATACGGACGGTCTGGCCGACGCCACGAGGGAAAAGATCCTGCAAAAGGCGGTCGAGATGGGCTACAAGCAGTTCTCCTATGTTTCGGCGCTCACCGAGTCGGCGCGGAGCGCGGCGGAGGAGCGAAAGACCGGACGTGGCTTTCAGGGCGAGATCGCACTGTTTACCGCCGCGTTTCTGCACAACTCGCACTTTGCCGCGCTGATGCTCGACGGCTTCCAGCGCGAGATATCGCCGCTCGGCTACACGCTCAACACGCACCGCGTCACGCCGGAGAACCTCGCCGACCACACGCTGCCGCCCACCTTCAGCCGCGAGCGGACGCGCGCCATCATCTGCATCGAGATGTTTGACCGCGCGTATGACGAGATGGTCTGCGCGCTGGGGCTGCCCGTGCTGTTCGTGGACGCGCCGCCCTACCGCACGGGCGACAGGCTGCCCGCCGACCACCTGCTGATGGAGAACGTTTCCGGCATAGTGGAGCTGGTGAACACGATGCTCGCCAGAGGCGTCCGCCGCCTCGGCTTCATCGGCGACTGGGACCACTGCCAATCGTTTTACGAACGCTATCTGGCGTTTCGCGGCGCAATGCTCATGGCGGACGCGCCGGTGGAGGAGCGCTGGTGCATCAAACAGACCTATGAGGACAAAATGGCTAATCCGCTCGGGTCGCTGACGGAGCTGCCGGAGATGTTCGTCTGCGCCAACGACTTCGTTGCCTGCGACGCGGTGCGCGTTCTGCGCGAGCACGGCTGGCGCGTGCCGGAGGATGTGCTAATCAGCGGCTTCGACGACGCGCCGGAGTCGCGCGGCATGATGCCCCGCCTGACCACGGTGCACATCCACACGCAGATCATGGCGTTCTCCGCCGTTCATCTGCTGATGACGCGCATCAAGCAGCCCTCGCTGGACTTCCGTACCATCTACACGGAGACGGAGCTCATCTGGCGTCCGTCCACCGAGAAAACGTGATAAAGGAAAGCCCCGCTCTCGCGTTTGCGAGAGCGGGGCTTTGTTCGGCTCTGCGGGGGAAGCACACAAGCCTCGCGGAGCCGGGAGGGGGATCATTCCGACAGATAGCTCAGATAGCGGACGGCGTCCTCGCCGCGCGCCGTGTTGGCGACGACGCCGAGATAGACCGCGCCGGAGAAGCCTGCGCCCCGCAGCCGGGGCAGGGCGGAAACGTCGAGGGCGTTGACGACCCGCTCGGTGATTTCCCGATAGACATCCGCCTCGTTGAGGTTGTATTCAATGGCGTTGTCCTCCAGCACGACCTCGTTCTCGACGAGGCACGCCGCCGCAGTTCCGCTCAGCGCAAGGGCGAACAGATCGAGCAGATAGCCGCTGCGGGAGAGCAGGTCGTACGCCTCCCGGTTCATCAGCACAAGATCGAGACGTCCGGCGTTGATCGCGCCCAGCAGCTTGAGCCGCGAGGCGTAGGCGTATTCGTGGTTCACGAACGACGCATCGTCCGAGAGATAGAGGTCGCGGTAGACGCAGACCTCGTTTTTGCGCGGATCGGCGCCGCACCAGTCGAGAAAGCCGTCCGTCAGCGTCTGCTCCAGCGTCTCGCCGACAGAGACATTGACAAAGGCGGCGTAAAGCACGGCGTTCTTCTTGGTGAGCCGACGGTGTACCGTCGACCCGAGGATGACCAGCGCAATCAGCGCGAGCGCAATGGGCAGCTTGTAATAGTCAAGGACGTAGCCGAGCCGTTGGCGTGCATCCATCCTCTCGATGGCGGCGCGGCGCGCCGACTGCTCCATCGGCGAGAGGCTCATGCCGCGTCCCCCTCGTCCGGCGTGTAGGAGCAGGAGGCGATGACGGGCGCGAGGAAATGCGAGCTGAGCAGCGCGCACAGCCCCTCGCCGAAAATCAGCATCGGCGTGAACAGCCGGACCGTGACGAAGAACACGGCGAAGTGAACGGCGAAGATCGTGATCGTGCAGAACAGGTAATGCGTGCCGATCAGAAACGAGTTCTTGAGCATCGCCGCGCTCGTGTTGGCAACGCTCGCCGTCAGCGGGAACAGGTAGGCGAGCACGATGGCGTACGCCACGGCGGCGGCAATGAGCAGCGCCAGCAGCAGCGTCCAGAAGACGGCCGCCGCGCCCGTCGAGGACGCGCGCAGATGGTACACAATGTAACCGTCCAACGCCAGCAGAGCCCCAAGCGCCAGCGCGACGCCCCAGAGCACCGTCGCCTGCTTGAAATTCTCGCGGAACGCGCGGAAAAAGCGCTGCGTCAGGTGGTCGTCCTCCCCCGCGACGAGCTTGAGCGTGACCGCGTAGAGCGCCGCCGTGGACGCGCCGACGGTGACAAGGGGGACAGAGCAGACGAACCAAAGCAGATTCAGATAACAGCTCGCCGCAGCGCGCATGGCAACCTGGCTGAACGGACTGTCGTAGTTGAATAGCTTCATGCGCCGCGCTCCCTTACATATCGTATAGCGCAATTATGACAGCAGACTATGCAAAAGTCAATAATATCGCGTGAACTATGTGCAAATGTACAAACAAGAATCACTTTCAGATGATTGAAAATGATTTCTTTTGTCATTTATTTACAAAAGTGTGCAATTGTAAAATTGTTGTTGACAGCAAAACGCGACATTGTTAAAATGCAAATGTATAATTCTCGCCGCCGCAATTATGCGGACGCACGATGCCGCGCTGCGTGCGCACGGTTGAGCGGTTGGGGAAAAGGAGGGGTTCAATGAGTAAATCTTCCACCGGCACTCTGAAGAAGAACGACGGCGGCAAGCTGCACAACACCATGGTCTACGTCAGGCAGCATTGGCAGCTGTACGCGCTGTTTCTCCTGCCCGCGTTCCTGCTGACGATCATCTTCAGGTACATTCCCATGGGCGGCATTCTCATCGCGTTCACGGAGTACAACCCGTTCCGAGGCATTCTGGGCAGCGAATGGGTGGGCTTTGACCACTTCTCGCGCTTCCTGTCCTCGCCGGACTTCCTGAGCTACCTGATGAATACGCTCAAGCTCAGCGTGTACGGCCTGCTGTGGGGCTTCCCTGCCCCGATCCTGCTGGCGTTCCTGCTCAACCGCATCATGAGCTCGAAGACCAAGCAGAAGATTCAGCTCGTGCTGTACATGCCGAACTTCATCTCCGTCATCGTTCTCTGCGGTATCGTGCGCATCCTGCTCTCGCCGACGGGTCTCATCAACACGCTGTTCAACACGACGGCGAACTTCATGACCATGCCGCAGGCGTTCCGCACGATCTACATCGCCAGCGGCATCTGGCAGGGCGCGGGCTGGGCGTCCATCATCTATACGGCGGCGCTGTCCAACGCGAGCAAGGACCTCAAGGAAGCGGCCGTGCTCGACGGCGCGAACATCATCCAGCAAATCAAGGCGGTCGAGTGGCCCGCCATCAAGGATACGGTGCTCATCCAGTTCATCATGTCCGTGGGCAACATCATGAGCGTCGGCTTTGAAAAGGCCTACGCCCTCCAGACCGACCTCAACCTTGCAAGCTCTGAAATCATCTCCACCTACGTGTATAAGAAGGGTCTTCTGGATGGCGACTACGGTTTTTCCACGGCGGTCGGCCTCTTCAACACGGTCATCAACGTCATTCTGCTGATTTCGATGAACAAGATCGTCGAGCACATGAATGAAGGCAAGGGTATCTGAGGAGGGGGACGGCTATGAACGAAAAGGTTAAGAAAAAGAGCGAGTTCGCCAAGCAGCCCCGTGAGGACAGGGCGCTGCTGACCGTCGGCTACATCATCCTCGGTCTGTTCATCGTGGCGATCATCGTGCCGATGATCTACATCATCCTCGCGTCCTTCATTGATCCCGTCACGCTGCAAAACAAGGGTCTGACCTTTGATTTCAGCAAGTGGACGCTCATCGCTTATGAGCGTGTTATGGGCAACGCGCAGATTTGGATCGGCTTCCGAAACGCGCTGATCTACTCCGTGCTGTTCACCATCGTGTCCGTGGTCGTGACGCTGCTGGCGGCGTACCCCATGTCTCGCGCGGACTTCAAGGGGCGCGGCTTCTTCAACACGATCTTCATCATCACGATGTTCTTTGGCGGCGGCCTGATCCCGACCTACCTGCTCATCAGCAACCTCGGTATGCTGGACACCATCTGGGCGATCCTGCTGCCAGGCGCGTTCAGCGTGTGGAACATGATTATCGCCCGCACCTACTACCAGGGCATCCCGCAGGATCTGCAGGAGGCGGCTGAAATCGACGGTGCGAACGAGATGGTCTACTTCTTCAAGGTGCTGCTGCCCGTCTGTACGCCGATCATCGCCACCATCTCCATGTGGCAGTTCGTCGGCATGTGGAACAGCTACTTCGACGCGATGATCTACCTCAACAGCCCGTCCAAGCAGCCGCTGCAGCTTGTGCTGCGCTCCATCCTGATCCAGAACCAGCCAGAGCCGGGCATGGTCTCCGATATGCAGAGCACCGCAGAGCGCGCGCAGCTCGCCGAGCTTCTGAAGTACGCGACGATCATCATCTCCAGCATCCCGCTGATGATCCTCTATCCCTTCTTCCAGAAGTATTTTGACAACGGTATCATGGCCGGCGCGGTCAAGGGCTGAGCCGACGTGACACAAAAAGCCGATCGCGGAAGACCGCCGCAAGACTGTTTTTTGCGATTGACGAAAAAGAAGAAAAGGAGAATGAACATGAAAAACACTCGTTTCCTGCGCAGAGGCGCGGCGCTGGTGCTGACGCTGGTCATGACGGTCTCCGTGCTTGCCGGCTGCGGCAGCAAGGGCGGCAGCCCCGCCGGCGGCGCGTCCGGCACGCCCGCGGTTGAGGTCGATGCGGAATCTCTCAAGTTCCCGCTTGCCGAGAAGGCTGAGATTTCCGGACTGACCAACTTCCCCGCCGGCTCCGAGTCCGAGCCGAACAACCGCACCATCTTCAAGCGCCTCGAAGAGGCGACCAACGTCCACGTCACCTGGAAGGCGATCCAGAGCGACCAGTGGGGCGACAAGATCCAGCTCGAAATGTCCAACGTCAGGACGCTGCCCGAGTTCGTCTTCAACGCGCAGTTCGGCGACACCGACCTGCTCAAGTACGCCAAGCAGGGCGTCATCATCAACGTTGAGGAGTACATCGACAAGTACA
>CAMKFK010000019.1 GCA_946411835.1 uncultured Clostridia bacterium | reverse complement strand
AAGTGTTACCGGTCGTAGTTGGATTATCAATTGTTTTATTTAGAGTTTAGTATTAGGTTTTCTCCGCAGGAGTTTCCGCCTGCGGGCGGAGTGACTTTTTCGGCGGCGAAAAAGTCACCAAAAAGCCGCTTGAACCTACGGTTCAAGACTCCCTTGGGGATGCGAGCGAGATTATATCTGACTTGATTGATTGTACGAATGGAATATACGCTGTTTTCGTAAGCTGAATTGACACTGCAATGTGCCGCCTGCCCGGCGGCACGACATTTCTTCTCGCGCAGATGCCTGCCACGAACCTTGGGATAGTAAAAACGGATGAAAACACAGCATTGGGATGAAAAAAACAAGCAAAATCAACCCTGAGACACAGGAAAACAGGCTATGCACCCCTGCAACGTTGGAAACGGATCGAGGGATCAAACCCGATACCACATCCCAAAGAGCGGCAGCGGACCGGGGAGGCGGCGTCGAGTCGTCACACGGGAAACAGCGCCATACATACGGTTTTTCTTGCAAACGGCGGCGGAAAATGGTAGGATAACGACGTCGGGCAGGTTTGTATTGAACCATGTGATGGCAGCTTTGTATTTGGTAAAAACGCAAGCTCCGTTTCGGCATACCTTGGGTGACCATGCGCCTGTTGAAGTTGCTTGGCGGCGCGGAGCCTCTGCGTTTTTCGTGCGCGGTTTGTGCCGCGCACTTTTTATCGGCAACGCAGGTCAGCCGCCCTGCGCCGCGTTTTTTGTCGAAAGATGTCGAACGGTTTTTCTTGCAAATCGTGTCGGGAAATGGTAGTATAGTTATGCGACGTAACTTCATATTATTTGCACCAAAGGTCTGCTTAAGGTGTGCATTTTTGCCTTTCGGTAAAAATGTATGCTCCATTTCGGCATACCTTGGGCAACCCTGTGCATGTTGAAGTTGCGTCGCGGCATGGAGCCTCTGCGTTTTTCGGTGCACGGCCCCGTGCCGTGCACTTTTTTATTTTGAGGAGGGCAAAAAAATGCCGGATTACGAAAAGCTGTATCACCTGATGGTCAACGCCGCCGAGGATGCAATCGCGGCGCTGGAGAGCGCAAACGTTTGGGACGCCAGGCGCATCCTGATCGAAGCCGAACGGCGCGCGGAGGAGGTCTACCTCGCCGGTACGGACGAATGATTTGACCAAAAAGAAAGGGGCTCGTTCGAGCCCCTTTCTTTTTGCTTTTTTGCGCGTACCGGATTAGAAAATGCCCTGGCACATCATCGCCTCGGCGACCTTCTCGAAGCCGGCAATGTTCGCGCCGGCGACCAGATCGTAGCCCAGGCCGTACTTCTCGGCGGCGGCGACGGAGGCGTTGTAGATGTTGGTCATGATGCCGTGCATCTTGGCGTCGACCTCCTCCGCAGTCCAGTACAGACGCTCGGCGTTCTGCGCCATCTCGAGCTCGGAGACGGACACGCCGCAGGCGTTGACCGCCTTGGACGGAGCGACGAGAATCTGCTTCTGGCTCTTGAGGAACTCAAGCGCATCGTTGGTCGTCGGCATATTGGCGACCTCGATATAGTACTTGACGCCGGACTCGGCGATCTTCTTCGCGGACTCCATCTTGACGTCGTTCTGCATCGCGGCGGGCATATAGATATCGACGTCCTTGACGCCCCAGCACTTCTCGCCCGGAACGAACTCGCAGCCGAACTTGTCGGCATAGGGCTTGCAGTGCATCGGGTCCTTGGCGCGCATCTCGAGGATGAAGTCGAGCTTCTCTTCGGTGACAACGCCGTCGGGATCGTGGATATAACCGTCCGGACCGGCGAAGTAGGTGACCTTCGCGCCAAGCTCGGCAGCCTTCTTCATGATGCCCCAGCCCACGTTGCCGTAGCCGGAGATCGCCAGGCGCTTGCCCGCGATGTCCAGACCGTCGTGCTTGAGGACCTCGCACAGATAATACACGGCGCCGAAGCCGGTCGCCTCGGGACGGAGGATGGAGCCGCCGGTCCTGATGTCCTTGCCGGAGAGAGCGCCGAACTCCGCGTTGCCCGCAATGCGGCGATACTGGCCGTACAGGTAGCCGATCTCGCGGCCGCCGCAGCCCAGGTCGCCCGCCGGGCAGTCGATATCCTGACCGATGTGGCGATACAGCTCGGTCATGAAGGCCTGGCAGAAGCGCATGACCTCACCGTCAGACTTGCCGATGGGATCGAAGTCGGAGCCGCCCTTGGCGCCGCCGATGGGCAGGCAGGTGAGCGCATCCTTGTAGACCTGCTCGAAGCCGAGGAACTTGATCGTGTCGAGGTTGACCGCCTTGGAGAAGCGCAGACCGCCCTTGTGGGGGCCGAGGCTGGCGTTGAACTGCACGCGGTAGCCGCGATTGACGTGATATTTCAGCTGATCGTCCATCCAGACGACGCGGAACTCAATGGCGCGCTCGGGCTCGACCATGCGCTCGAGAATGCACGCGGCCTCATACTCGGGGTGAGCGTTAATCAGCGGCTCCACAGACAGCAGAACCTCTTCCACGGTCTGCAGGAACAGCTTCTCGTCCGGGTTTTTGGCACGGGTCTCTTCCAGTACGCGCTCAATATACTTGTTCATGGGAAACAACCTCCTTCTTATTTACGCCCCTCGGGGCGCGATGGCTTATCCATCCACCCCTATAGAGTAACACGATTTTGCCGTTTTCACAATGGACGTGCCATGAGAAAAAAACGCTTGATTTTTGTGCAGAGCGCCTAAGATATGGAAAAGATGTTTCGCCTTTTTCATAATAAATATGAATAAAATTGCAGGGCGTCCGCCCTTTTGGCGGACGCCCTGCCGGTGTGCTCGCGTCAGGCCGGGACATCAGGACACGGCGATGTCCGCGGCGTCGGTCCAATACTGCGCGACGTCCGTGTCGCGGTAGGAGACCGTGACCGTGTCGCCCACGGAGAGCAGCGGCGCGATGGGAATGCGCGACGCGTCGGCGCGGAAGACGCCGCCGTCCAAGCCGCCGCCCGCGCGGAGATAGAGGAAGTAGACCGAGTTGCCGTTGACGACCGCGCTGCGGATGTCGGAGATCGTGCCGGTGAACTCGTGGCGCTCGGCGGCGTCGGCGGGCGCGACCTCGCTCTGCGCCTCGCTGATGAGGCCGCTGCGCGCGAGCATGGCGCGGTAGTTCGCCTCGCACTCCATGACGCTCGAGCCGGTGGCGACGATCTGGTACTGGCTGACGTTGACCATGGCGTACATCTTCACGAGCTGGGAGGCGTCCTTGAGCGCCATGAAGTAGGTCGGCTGGTCGGCGATGTTCAGCAGCAGCGGGAAGGTGGCGCTGTAGCGCATCTGCTGCACCTGGCCCTCGGCGCTGCCCATGGCGGAGAACTCCTCCGCGCCCGCGACGGCGTAGTAATGCGTCTCCTTCGTGCGCTGGTTGGAGAGCAGGAAGCCGATGTTGCTCTCGTCGCCGCCGACGCTGGTGACGCCGGTGTAGACCCACACGTCGTCCCCAATGGCGAGGTAGTTGTAGCCGGAGGTGGTGACGGTCACGTCGCGCTGGCCGAAGATGGAGTTGAAAAAGCCGTTGTGGTACATACCGTAGTAGTCGTACTGCCGGATGATGAGCCCGGCGGAGTAGACGTGGTCGACCCACGCGGGCACCTCGGCGCAGTATTCGCTCTCGCCGGTGATCGCGTTGACGAGCACCGCGCCGTTGTTGTCGTCGCCGCCGAAGAGACCGATGGTCTTTTCCCGCTTGGCGCAGACCCACCACGGCGTCCCCGCCTCGTCGATCTCGAAGATGGGCGCGTCGAACATCATGGTCGGGTAACGGAAGCGCAGGTGACGGTAGAGGTTGCGGGAGAAATGCTCCGCCGTGGTGTACTTCATGCCCTCCGCGAGGCGCACGACCTCGACGTTTTGCGTCACCATGTCGATGACGAGGTAGGCGGGCAGGCCCGAAGCGCGGTTGTTGAACCACTTGATGACGTCGCCGTAGCGCAGCGGCGTGACGCGCACGGGGCGGCCCTGGTAGTTGATCTGGGTGTAATCCTCCGCAACCTCGAACTGCGAGACCATGTCGGCGAGCTCGCCGAGCTTGCGGTCGCCGAGGCGTTCGGCGCTCGCGCCGTCGAGCATGGGGATCTGATCGTAGCTGATCTCGTCGACCTCGGAGGCGAAGTCGCCGGGCTGCACGGTCAGCAGCTTCTGGTAGGCGTTCGCCCGCAGCACGACCCACGAGCTCGCCGCGCCGACGAGCGCGACGACGATCAGCGCGACGATGACGAGGAAGGGAACGGTGCACTGCTTCTTGACAAAGGTGAAGTAGCTCTTCACGCCCTCACTCTGAAAGCCGGAGGTGACGACGGCGCAGCCGCAGTAGACAAGGCAGAGCGTGAGCACAAAGCCGTAGAACTCCTCGGCGTGGAGGTTGACGGCGGGGAGCTGGACATAGAAGAGCACCAGCCCCACAAGCAGCGTGACGATGAGGTTGATCGCGACGCGCGCGCCCTTGCTTCCGACGGCCTTGCGCGGCTTGCGGGGCTTTGGGGTCTTGGGCGCGCCGTTGACGTTGAACTGGAACCCGCCCGCGGCGGGATCGTATTTGAACTGCATGGTGGCGTCTCCTTTCGTGGGTGGGATGGCTTCATTATAGCCCATGCGCGCGGCAAATGCAAGCGAAAAGCCGCTTCGTCACACGCGCCGCCCACCCTCGCGCCGGCCGCTTTCCCTTATTCGAGGTTCGGGCGGTATTTGAGCGCCGCCCACGTCAAAACGTACAGCGCGGCGGCGGAGACGTACAGCTCCGCAAGCCCCAGCCACGGCATACCGCCCGTGACGTAGATCGCCGTCGGGCCGTCCGCGCCGCCGATGACGTCGGCGCCCCGCTCTGCCATGCGTCCAATCAGGGCGTTGAGCGAGCCCGTCAGCCGCAGCAGGAGGATGAAGATCACCGCCGCCATGACGTGATAGAGGAGCCGGTGCTTGCGAAAGCTCTGCGAGAGCGTGAAGTCGGCGTAGAACAGCAGCGTGACGAGCGCCAGCGCGCCGACGACGCCGAGCAGGAGGACGACCCAGTCGCGCGCGTCGCGGTACGAGAACAGCTGACGCAGCGCGTCCCACAAATCGCCGAACGACACGTCGCGGAACTCGCCGGACAGCGCGCCGACCAGGAACACGGACAGCACGATCAGCGCGGCGGCGGCGACGTACCAGATCAGCGCGACGAACAGCTTCGAGAGCAGCAGCTCGTGGATGCTGACGGGCAGCGCGCGCATCAGATACCCCTCGTCGCCGAGCAGGTTGCGCTTGAAGTGCTGCATCAGCACGGCGAAGACGCCGACGGCGACGGCGAAGACGCTCCCGCCGTAGAGCGTGCCGATCCACCCGACCGCGCGCGGGATCGCCTCGTAAAAGCGCAGCGCCATGCCCGCGACGACCGACAGCGCCAGCATCACGCCGCACAGCGGCAAAGAAACGCGCCCGGTGGCGTGAAATTCATGCTTCATCAGTTTGACAAGCATCGTCTTTCCCTCCCGTCAATATGCAAACAGCTCGCGGAACAGCTGGTCGACGCTTTTGCCCCGCTCCTCGCGAATGGCGTCCACGCGCTCGTGCAGCAGGACGCCGCCCTCGCGCAGGAACACCGCCTCGTCCAGCACGGCCTCCACGTCGGCGATCAGGTGCGTGGAAAACAGCACCGTCGCGTCCTCGCGGTAGCCCGTCAGGATGGTCCGAAGGATGTAGTCCCGCGACGCGGGGTCGACGCCGCCGAGCGGCTCGTCGAGCAGGTAGAGCTTCGCGGCGCGCGCCATCGTCAGGATGAGCTGGAGCTTCTCGCGCGTGCCCTTGGACATGGCGCGGATCGTCTGCGTCCGCTCCAGGCGCAGACGCTCGACCATGTCCTCCGCCGCGTCGCGGCGGAAGTCGGCGTAGAAATTGCCGTAGAAGTCCATCGCCTGCTGCGCCGTCATCCACAGCGGCAGCGCAATGCGCTCCGGCAGGTACGAGACGACGGCGTTCGTCTCCGGCGAGGGCTTTTTGCCGTCGATCCGGATCTCACCGCCCGACGGCGTCAGCAGTCCGCAGGCGAGCTTGATGAGCGTCGTCTTGCCGCTGCCGTTCGGTCCCAGCAGTCCGACGATGCGCCCCGTCTCCAGCGTCAGGTCGACCCCGCAGAGCGCCTCCTTCGTCCCGTAGCGTTTTTTGAGCGCCCTGCATTCCAAAATGGTACTCATGGTTTCGCATCTCCTCCACTCAGTTGTTCCAGCAGCGCGAGCGTCTGCGTCCGGTCGAGCCCCAGCCGCGCCATCGCGCCGAGAAAGTCGCGCGCGCGGTCCCGCGCGAGCTGCGCCCGCGCCTGCTCGATCCGCGCCGCGTCCTCCGTGACAAAGCGTCCCGCCGTCCGCTGGCTGTAGACCAGCCCACGGCGCTCCAGCTCGCTGAGCGCGCGCTGCACCGTGTTCGGGTTGACGCCCGCGTCCAGCGCCAGCTCCCGCACCGGCGGCAGCCGCTCGCCCGCCGCGTAGACGCCGGAGACGATCACAAGCGCCAGCTGCTCGCACAGCTGGGTGTAAATCGGCTCGTCCGCCCGAAAAACCCAATCCATGCGCACCCTCCTTTGTGTTATTGTATTAAGCGATTAGTACAATAACACAAGCGAAGCGCTTTGTCAAGGGGGGGCGTGGTTTTTTAGAAAAAGTCTTTGTCCCAGATAACAGTTGATTTGCATATTCATGTAAAATTTGGATTATTATGTACAAAGCATTCGTTTCGGAGCAGAGAAAAAGAGGGTGAAAAGTCATCTCTTCTCGGGCGATCCTTGATTCAAGATTAGGCCTTGTTTGATAAATGGGCATATCGGCATTTTTCAAACAAGGTCTAAATTTGCACATCAATAACTTGCCTTTTATCTGCATTCATCCATGCATCAACAGCTTGTATATTTGTTCTGCTCGTTCTTCGTCAATGACGAGCGTGGCGCTGATATTTTCGTCGTCGCCTGTATTTACATAGGGCTGCGTGATAGGTATAATAACAATACGTTCGTCCTCAATGCCATTTTCTCCCAATACCATTTTTGCTTCAGCAGTGGACAAGGATCGTTGCTCCAATGTCTGAATTTCCAAATCAGTTTTCATACGGTTTGTGCCGCTCATCAATCCGCAGCGATAAGCGCCATCTTCTGTCTCCCACACATATACTTCAATACCCTTAAATGAAGAGAGTTCAAAGTACTCCGGGCATTGCTTTCTTAACAATTCAATTTTCCTTTCATTTTGCATTCCAGTATGATCTGATGTTTCGATTCCGGCCGATTTCGATTGCTCCTCTGAATTGAATCCACCTATAGATTCTTCATTTGATTGTCCACACCCTATAAGTGATATAAGTACAGTCAAAAGCAGAAACAGCAGCATTAGTCTTCTCATTATGGACGCCCCCTTTTATATGACGGTATGCACCAATGAAAGTTTTGATTATCATGATACCATGCAGAAAGCGATTTGCCTCATTCTGCACAGCTAATATTTGGGATTTGATGCAACTAAAATTTCATCAACTATTATCCGGGAAAGCGCTGAATCGATCAACGTGTGCGCCTTGGCAAGTGGTTTTTCTGCCGATCAAGGGCGAAAACCGCAGGAATACTTTGTTTATTTCAAGGCATTCGCAACGCAGAGCGGCGGCAAATCCGCCGTCAAGATGTGCGCGGGGATCGATTCGACCAGAACAGAGAGTTTGAAAAAAGCGGCAGGGGACGCTTTCGCGCTTTCCTTGTCGCTCATGGCGTATGATAATGGAGCCAAATCAGAACGGGAAGAAGCAAAGGAGGGGATGCGTTGTGCGGGAGCGGACGCATGAGCTGGCGCTGGCCGGGGTGCTGGCGGCGCTGGCTGCGGCGCTGCTGTGTCTGGGCGGGCTCGTGCCGCTGGCGACCTACTGCGCGCCGGTGCTGGCGTCGGCGGCGGTGCTGGTCGCGGGGGAGGAGTGCCGCCCCGGTCTCGCGTGGGGGTGCTGGGTCGTGTCTGCCGCGCTGGGGCTGCTGCTGTGCGGCGACCGGGAGGCGGCGCTGGTCTACGCCGTCCTCGGCTACTATCCCCTGCTCAAGCCGAAGCTGGACGCGCTGCGCCCGCGCCCCGTGCGCGTGCTGGCGAAGCTGCTGCTCTGCGCCGTGAGCGTCGGGTCGATGTACGCGCTGCTGCTGTTCGTGTTCCGGCTCGACGCGCTCGTGCGCGAGGTCGCCGCGTCCACGCCCGCGCTGCTCTGGGCGACGGCGCTGCTCGGCGCGGCGGCGTTCCTCGCCTACGACCTCGCCCTCGCGCGCCTGCAAGCGCTCTACCGGCACAGAAGGACGCGCTGAATCGTCGGCAAAGGCGAAGCCTTTGCCGACGAAATAAAAAGGACGCGGTGACGCGCGCTTCTACTTCTTCTTTTCCTTCTTCGGCGCGCTCTCCGCCGGGAACGCCGCCGCGTACAGCCTGAGGGTGAGCGCCTGCTCCGCCTGCGCGCGCAGCGCCGTGCGGAAGAGCGCCGCAAGCCCCGCGTCCTGCGCCACCTCCTCCGCCGCGTGGGCGAGCGAGGCTTCAAACTCGTCGCAAAAGCGGTCGTACAGCGCGCGCTCGTCCCGCGCGTCCAGCGAGGAGACCAGATTCCGGATGAGCTCGATGGGGAACCCGCCCTTCAACACGCAGATCAGCAGCAGATGCGCGAGGTGGACGCGCGTGTACTTTTTCTTCACCGGCGCCGGCATGACGCCCAGCTTGACGTAGTTGTTGACCATCGACGCCGTCAGCCCCCGACGGTCAAAGCCGGGGAAGGCGCTCAGATAGCGCTCCATCAGCGAGAGCACCTGGTCCATGTACAGCTCCAAGTCGGGCAGCTCGTCCCATCGGGGGAGGCGCTGCCCGGTAAACTGCGTCAGAATCGCCGCGTATTCGTTCTCTGTCATGTGCCGCACCTGCTTTCTCAGCCCCACTATATCAGAATCCTTTGCGTATGACAACAATTATTTTCGGAACCCACTTGACAAAGTCATCAAATTGATTTAATCTAGTATTGAAATCTAGATACAGCGGAGGCGGTTCCAGATGAAGCTGACGATTTACGGAGATTCGATCCTGAAGGGCGTTCTGTACGAGAACGGGCGCTATGTGCTCTCGCGCGGCTGGGAGGAGCGGCTTGCCGAGCATTTGGGGCTGTGCGTGACGAACCGCGCGCGCTTCGGCGGCACGCTTCCCAAGGCGCTGGCGAGCATCGAGCGCGATACGAGCGTTTCGGCGGCGGAGCCGGAGTACGCCCTGCTGGAATTCGGCGGGAACGACTGCGATTTCGACTGGAAGGCGGTGTCGGACGCGCCGGAGGCGGAGCACCTGTGCCGCACCCCGCCGCAGCAGTTCGCGGACTGCGTGCGCCGCGCCGTCCGTCTGCTGCGGGAGAGCGGGCGGACGCCCCTGCTCTCGACGCTGCCGCCCATCCACGCCGAGCGCTACCTGAGCTTCCTCTGCCGGGGCGGGCTGTCGCGGGAGAACCTCGTCCGCTTTCTGGGGGACGTGCAGCGCATTTACCGCTGGCAGGAGAGCTACTCCGCGCTGGTCGGGCGCCTCGCCCGCGAGGAGGATACCCCGCTCATCGACCTGCGCGGCCCCTTCCTGCGCGACCGGCGCCCCATCGACGCGCTGCTCTGCGCCGACGGGATCCATCCCTCCCGCGAGGGTCAGGCGCTGCTGTATCAGGCGTTCTGCGCCGCGCTGTGAATAAAATTCCCGCCTCCGCGCATACTGGCAAAAACGGTATGTGCGGAGGTTTTGTATGCGCTTTTCCGAGAGCTTTTCCGACAACGCCGCCCTGCTGGACCGGCTGCTGGGCGTGGGCCGCTGCTTTGACGTGGTCGGGCGCGACCTGTACGCCGGGGGGCGGCGCTGCCGCGTCTACACCATCGACGGCTACGGCGACGACGCCGTGCTCGAGCGCGTGTGGGAGCACCTGATAACGCTCAGCTCCACCGCCTGGGCGGAGACGATGCAGGACTTCATCGAGCGCTACGTCAGCTTCGGCGAGGCGGATGCGGAGCGCGACGTGGAGCGGGCGGTGACGGCGGTGTTCCTCGGCAAGACGCTGCTGCTCGCGGAGGGCTACGCCGAAAGCGCGCTCATCGACGCCAAGCAGTACCCGGCGCGCAGCGTGGAGGAGCCGTCGAGCGGCAAGGTGCTGCGCGGCGCGCACGACGGCTTTATCGAGACGCTGGTCGTCAACGCCGCGCTGCTGCGCCGCCGCATCCGCGACCCGCGCCTGACGCTGGAGGGGCACCAGATCAGCGAGGGCTCCCGCGCCGACGTGGCGCTGTGCTACATGGAGCACAAGGTGGACCGCGACCTGCTCGAGGAGGTCCGCCGCAAGCTGCAGGCGGTGGACATCCGCTCCGTGTCCATGGGACAGGAGAGCATTGCCGAGGCGATGATGCAGCCGCAGTGGTGGAACCCGTTCCCGAACGTCCGCTACACCGAGCGGCCCGACGCCGCCACCGCCTGCATCATGGAGGGCAGCATCGTCCTGCTGGTGGACAACTCGCCCGCCGCGATGATCCTGCCCACGAGCTTTTTCGACTTCGTGCAGGAGGCGAACGACTTCTGCTTTCCGCCGCTCATCGGCTCGTATCTGCGCATCCTGCGCACGGTCGTGTTCCTGCTGACGCTGTTCATCACGCCCGCGTGGTACGCGCTGGTCAAAAGCGGCGCGACCGAGGGCGCGCTGCACTTCCTCGCCATCGCCGAGGATTACGAGGTGCCGCTGCTGGTGCAGCTGCTGTTCGCGGAGTTCATCGTCGACCTCATCAAGCTGACCAGCCTCAACACCCCGCCCGTCTTCTCCAACTCGTTCTCGATGATCGGCGCGCTGGTGCTGGGCGACTTCGCCGTGCAGGCGCATTGGCTCGTGCCGGAGGTGCTGGCGTACATGGCGTTCGTCGCCATCGCCAACTTTGCCCAGCCCAGCTACGAGCTGGGCTACGCCTTTAAGCTGCTGCGGCTGATGCTGCTGCTGTTTGTCGCCGCGCTGGGCTGGGTCGGGCTTGCCCTCGGCACGGCGGCCATCGTCGCCCTGCTGGCGACGAACCGCCCCATCGCGGGGCGCGGCTATCTGTACCCGCTCATCCCCTTCAACGGCAAGGCGCTGCGCCGCCTGCTGATCCGCCGCCCCATCAGCCGGGAAAATACCTGAGGAAACGCCGTAAAAAATCCATTGCGTTCCGCCGCCGGACACGGTATACTTTTCTCAACTCAAAAAGCCGATTGCGAAAGTCGAGGGAATGCTTCGTCGATCGCCCCGAAGGGTTACTAAATCGTTTTTGACGCGGCTTTGCTGCGACAAAAACTCCCTGAGGCGAGCTGTGCGAGCCCTCGCGCCGACCAAACGCGCCCCGTCCCCCGTGGGGCGCGTGCGATGAGCGCGAGTCCTCGATTGCGAAACGCAGTTTCGCAATCGACTATGAACTCAAACGGACGGAGGAATACCGATGGAACGCTATTTCGGAGAAAGCACGCCCAAGCTCGGCTTCGGCATGATGCGCCTGCCCAGAAAGCGCCTGGGCTACGACATCGAGCAGACCGCGCGGATGGCGGACCTGTTCCTGGACGCGGGAATGACCTATTTCGACACCGCCTTCGTCTACCTCGGCTCCGAGGAGGCGACGCGCAAGGCGCTGGTCGAGCGCCACCCGCGCGACAGCTTTACGCTGGCGAGCAAGCTCAACGCATGGCTGGGCAAGCTCAGCGTCAACGAGGCGAAAAAGGAGCTGCACACCAGCCTCAAGCGCCTCGGCACCGACTATCTCGACTACTATCTGCTCCACGCCATCCAGAACAACAACTACGAGCTCTACGACGATTACGGGCTCTGGGACTATGTCCGCGAGCAGAAGAAGGCGGGGCTGCTGCGGCACTGGGGCTTCTCCTTCCACGGCACGCCCGAGCTGCTCGACGAGCTGCTGACGAAGAACCCCGACGCGGAGTTCGTGCAGCTCCAGCTCAACTATGCCGACTGGGACGATCCCAAGGTCGCCTCCCGCCGCTGCCACGCCGTCGCGCGCAGGCACGGCAAGTCCGTCGTGGTCATGGAGCCGGTCAAGGGCGGCGCGCTCGCCGACCCGCCGCGCGAGGTGCGGGAGATTTTGAAGGCGGCGAACCCGGAGGCGTCGCTCGCGTCGTGGGCGGTGCGCTTCGCCGCCTCGCTGGACGGCATCATCACCGTGCTCTCCGGCATGTCCAATCTGGCGCAGATGGAGGACAACCTGTCCTATATGCGCGATTTCAGACCGCTCGACGAGAGCGAGCAGGCGACCATCCGGCTGGCGCAGGAGGCGCTGGGCAAGGTCGAGCACATCCCCTGCACCGGCTGCGGCTACTGTGCCGAGGGCTGCCCGCAGGGCATTCCCATCCCGAAGATTTTCGCCGCCCGCAACCGGCAGCTCATCTGGGGCCAGCTTGCGCGCGGCGCGAAGGACTACGCCGAGCTCGCGGAGCAGGGCAGCGTCGCCGACGCCTGCGTCGCCTGCGGGCAATGCGAATCGGCGTGTCCGCAGGGCATCAACATCATCGAGCGCCTTGCCGAGTGCAGAGAGAATTTCAAATGATCCGCTCTCCCCGGCGCCGCAGGCATCAAGCCTGCGGCGCTCTTTTTTTGCCCCTTGACAAATCGACGCGGCGGGCGTATACTGTCAAACAGTTGAACAAGTGCTCAACTGTTTGACAGAAGGAGGACACACGAATGGACACGGACAGACAGGCGGCGTTCTGCGAATGCGAGGTCGTCCATGAGGACGCGGTCGCGGCGGCGCGCGCGGGGCTGAGCGGGGCGGAGGAATACGCGCGCCTCGCGGAGCTGCTGCGCCTGTTCGGGGACCCGACGCGCGTGAGGCTGCTGCACGCGCTGTCGCTGCGGGAGCTGTGCGTCTGCGACCTCGCAGCGCTGCTGGGCGTGACGAAGTCGGCGGTGTCGCACCAGCTCAAGGCGCTGCGGCTGGCGAATCTGGTCAAGTTCCGCCGCGAGGGGCAAAACGTGTACTACGCCCTTGCCGACGAGCATGTGCGCCTCATTTTGGAAATGGGCTTTGAGCACATCAGAGAGTAACCCTCGGCTGCGCCGGGAAGGAAAAAGGACGGAAAAGGAGAAGCTGCCATGAAGAAGATATTCAAGTGCGAGGTCGATTGCGCCGTCTGCGCGCAGAAGATTCAGGACGCCGTCGCCGCTCTGGACGGTGTGGAGGAGGTCAGCGTCAACTTTATGACGCAGAAGCTGACCCTGACCGCCCCGGACGATCGGTTTGACGCCGTGCTCGACGCGGCGGTGAAGAAGGCGAAGCAGATCGAGCCCGATTTTGCGCTTCTTCGGTAAGCCATGACAAACAAGCAGAAGAAAACGCGCGCGCGGATTCTGGCGGCGCTGGCGCTGCTGGCGGCGGCGCTCGTCTGGGACCGGGCGGCGGCGCCGGGCGTCTGGGTGCGGCTGGCGCTGTACGCCGCGCCCTACCTCGTCGTCGGGTACGACGTGGTGGGCCGGGCGTGGGTGAACCTGCGCCACGCGCAGGCGTTTGACGAGAGCCTGCTGATGACCGTCGCCACCGTCGCCGCGTTTGCCATCGGCGAGTATCCGGAGGCGGCGGCGGTGATGCTGTTCTATCAGATCGGCGAGCTGTTTCAGGGCGTCGCCGTCGGGCGGGCACGCGCCTCCATCGGCGCGATGCTGGAAATCGCGCCGGAGACCGCCCGCGTGGAAACGGAGGACGGCGAGGAGGAGGTCGAGCCGGACGAGGTGCCGGTCGGCAGCGTCATCGTCGTGCGCGCGGGCGAGCGCGTCGCGCTGGACGGCACGGTGCTCTCGGGCGAGAGCTGGCTGGACACCTCCGCGCTCACCGGCGAGGCGGCGCCCCGCCGCGTCGCGGCGGGGGACGCGATTTACAGCGGCTGCGTCAACGGCGAGGGGACGCTCCGCGTCCGCACGACCAGGGCGTACGAGGATTCCACCGTCGCGCGGGTGCTCGACCTCGTGGAAAACGCCAGCGAGAAAAAGGCGCGGCTCGAACAGTTCATCACCCGCTTTGCCCGCGTCTACACCCCCGCCGTCACGGTTGCGGCGGCGCTGCTGGCGCTCGTGCCGCCGCTCGTGCTGGGGCAGGGCTTCGGCGGCTGGATCCGCCGCGCCTGCGTGTTTCTGATCGTCTCCTGCCCGTGCGCGCTGGTGATCTCCGTGCCGCTGGGCTTCTTCGGCGGCATCGGCGCGGCGTCGCGCATCGGCGTGCTGGTCAAGGGCGGCAACTTCCTCGAGGCCATCGCCGACTGCGGCGTCATGGTTTTCGACAAGACGGGCACGCTGACGCGCGGCACGTTTTCCGTGACCGGGACGTTTCCCGCCGACGGCGTGGACGAGCGGACGCTGCTCTGCGCCGCCGCCCACGCGGAGGCGAGCGCGTCCCACCCCATTGCGCGCTCGATCGTGGACGCCTATGGCGGCGCGCCGGACCGCGCGCGCGTCACGGACGTGAGCGAGCTCGCCGGCTGCGGGATCTGCGCGCGCTGGGACGGGGAGGAGCTGCTTGCCGGAAACGAACGGCTGATGGCGCGGCGCGGCGTCGCGTACACGCCCTGCCGTGAGAGCGGCACGGTCGTGTATGTCGCGCGCGGCGGGACGTACCTCGGCTGTCTCGTCGTCGCCGACACGCTCAAGGACGGCGCGGCGGAGGCGATCCGCGACCTCAAGGCGGCGGGCGTGAAGCGCACGGTGCTCCTCAGCGGCGACCGCGCCGACGCCGCCCGCGCCGCGGGCGACGCGCTGGGCATCGACGAGGTGCACGCGGAGCTGCTGCCCGCCGACAAGGTCGCGCGGCTGGAGGAGCTGCTCGCGCGCGGAGAGCGGACGGCGTTCGTCGGCGACGGGATCAACGACGCGCCCTCGCTCATGCGGGCGGACGTGGGCGTCGCCATGGGCTCGCTCGGCTCCGACGCCGCCATTGAGGCGGCGGACATCGTGCTCATGGACGACGATGTGCGCAAGCTCGCCGCCACCGTGCGCCTCGGGCGCAGGACCATGCGCATCGTGCGCGAGAACGTGGTCTTCGCGCTGGCGGTCAAGTTCGCGGTGCTGCTGCTCGGCGCGCTGGGCTGCGCGACGATGTGGCTCGCCGTCTTCGCGGACGTGGGCGTCACCGTGCTCGCGGTGCTCAACGCGATGCGGTGTCTGCGGGACCGGACGGCATAAAAAACGGTGCATCGGAGGCTGCGTTATGAAACGGAAGCTGGAGGCCGACTTCATCCGTCGGCATCTGGACGGCGAAAGCGTCGCCAAATACGAGCACATGCTGGACCGGCGGGCGGACGGCGCCGAAAAGCTGAAAACCGGCATGATCGGGCATCTCTCCGCCCTCAACGACGGCGTGATCGCCATTTTCATCACGGTGATGATGCTGGAGATCCCCTACCCCACGTCGGAGCGGACGTACTGGGGCTTTCTCTGGTCGATCCTGGTGTTTCTGGTCAGCTTTTTCATCATCGCCGACTTCTGGTACGACAACAAGACGATTTTCCAGTCCGTCCGCGAGGCGGACCACATGGTCGTGGTGACGAATTTTCTGTTCCTCGCCGCGCTGGCGCTGATCCCCACCACCACGCGGTGGATCATGAACGCGCCGAACCGCTATTCCGCCGTGAACTTCGGCGCCGTCTACGCGCTCACCGCGCTGCTGCAGCAGCTGCTCTACTACGCGGCGGTGCGCAAGCGCTTCGCGCGGCACGTGCGGCTGTTCCTGCTGCTGATGCTCTCGCGCGTCGGCGGTCTGCTGGCGCTTAACGCGGCGCTGATCGCGCTGGGCTGCTTTTATCCGAAGTGGGCGATCCTGCTGTACATCGTCCTGCCGCTCGTGAGCTTTTTCCGCGCGGAGAGATGAGCGCCCCGCTCACTCCCACGTTTTCCACACGTCGGGCCGGTAGCCCACCGTCGCCTGTTTGCCGTTGCGCACCACCGGCGTCTTGATGAGCTGCTGGTTCTCGAACACCTTGTCCAGCCTGTCCGCTTCCACGAGATACGTTACCAGCGAGAGCGTCTGCGTGTCCTTCGCGTCGGGGTCCAGCAGGTTGTCGAGCCCCTTCACCGCCTGTACGACGCTTTGCAGCTCGCCCCGGCTCATACCCTTCTCCCTGAGGTCGATCCGCTGGTACTTGATGCGGCGCTCCTTGAAATAGCGCTCCGCCTTTTTGGTGTCAAAGCACTTCTTCGTGCCGAAAATCTGGATGTTCACCTGTCCCTCGCTTTCCCGCCGCCCGCGCGGCCGCGCCGTCGGCGTTGAATGCCAATGCGTTCGGATTATAGCACATCATTTTCCGCATGAACAGCCCCAAGCCGTAAAAACGCACGGCGCAGTTTCGCAATTGACCAAACGAGATACGGGAGGATGACACGATGACCTTTTTGCACTGCGTCTCCGTTGCCAACATGCGGGAGAGCGACCGCCGGACCATCGAAAACCATGTCCCGAGCCTCACGCTGATGTACCGCGCCGCCATGGGCGTCTATCGCGCGGCGGAGTGGCGCGGGGAGATCGCCGTCGCCGCAGGCGCCGGCAACAACGGCGGCGACGGCTTCGCGCTGGCGTATATCCTGAAATCGCGCGGCGTCGCCTGCCGCGTGGTCACCCTCGGCGACAGGCTGTCCCCGGACAGCGCCCACTTCGCGGAGAGGGCGCGGGCGGCGGGCGTATCCGCCGCGCCCTATCGCGGCGGCGCGTTCGCGGGCTGCGGGACCATCGTCGACTGTCTGCTGGGCACCGGCTTTCACGGCGCGGTGCGGGAGCCTTACGCAAGCGCCGTCCGCGAAATCAACGCCTCGGGCGCGTTCGTCGTCAGCGTGGACGTCAACAGCGGCATGAACGCAGACACGGGCGAGGCGGAGCTGGCGGTGCGCTCTGACCTGACGGTGGCCGTCGGCTGCGTGAAAAACGGGATGCTGGCGCCGAACGCGCTCGCGTACATGAAGCGCCTCGTCGTGGCGGAGATCGGCATCGTCCCTGTCCGGGAGGAGTACAGGATCGCCTGCGAATGGCGGGAGGAATTTGCGGCGCGGAAGAACATCCTCCGCTGCCCGCCGTATCTGGACACGCGCGTCATCGACACGCGGGACGTGACCTATGAGGGCGCGCGCCCATGAGCCTGTACGCCATCGGAGACCTGCACCTGCACTTTGGCACGGAGCTGAAAACCGGCCACCCGCAGTTGAAGGACAGGGCATGGAAAAACCACGAGGAGAAGGTCCGGAAAAACTGCGCCGCGCTGCTGCGCGCCGACGACACGCTGGTGCTCCTCGGCGACCACAGCTGGGGCAGGAGCCTCGGCGCCTGCGAGCCGGACCTGCAATATATTATCGACCTGCCGGGGCGGAAGATCCTGCTGCGCGGCAACCACGACATGTTCTGGGACGCGAAAAAGACCGCGTCGCTCAACGAGCGCTACGCGGGCAAGCTGCTTTTTTTGCAGAACAACTATTACGCCTATCGGGATTACGCGCTGGTCGGCACGAAGGGCTTCACGTTTGAGGGGCCGTTCTTCATCGACCGCCGGGGGCGCGTCGTCGGCTGGGACGAGAGGAACGAGGAGCACGCGAAGAAAATCGCGGCGCGGGAGCTGGAGCGCCTGCGCGTCTCCTTTGAGGCGGCGCGGGCGGACGGGTACCGCAAGTACATCATGTTCCTGCACTATCCGCCGACCAGCATCATTGAGGAGGGGAGCGGCTTCACCCGCATGGCGGAGGAGTACCGCGCGGAGCAGGTCGTCTACGCCCACAGCCACGGCGCGAGCCGGTTTTACGACAGCCTGCTGGGCGAGAGAAACGGCGTGGAATACCGTCTGGCGTCCGGCGACTTTCTCAAGTGGAAGCCGGTCAAGATATTGGACTAGAACGGCGGACGCGCGCGAGGTCGCGCGTCAATTCGGAGCGAAGCGGAGAATTGCATTAGGCGGAATTCATTTCCGCCGTTAAAATGTTAAAACGGTGCGAGGGCGAAGCCCGAAGCCCAACAAAAAAGCGACTTGCCGGAAGCAAGTCGCTTTTTTGCTGCACCAACCGAATAAAACTCCTACTCCTGCTCAGAGGCTTTTGACGCCGGATTTCTCACGCTTTCGCCGTCCTTGCCTTTTCGATCCGCTGCACGACCTCCGTGCCGTCCTTGAACCGGACGAGGATCGTTTCTTTATCCAGCACCTTGATACTGCTGACGAGCTGCCGCACCATGGCCTCATCATACTCCTCAATGGCGCCGCTGTCCAGCTCCACGGCGTTGTTGAGTTGCGCCATGCGCTCGTCGTACTCCGTGGTGTCCTGTGCCGTCTGCTCCGCTTCCGTTTTGAGCATCATGAGCTGCGCCTTGGCGGAGCATATCTTTTGCAGCTCCACGTCGTAAGAGGCGTCGTCGGGACGCGCGGTCATTGCAAGCCCTAACAGTTCCTTGTGCCGCTCCTGCACCACCCGGAGCTGCGCCTCGATTGCCGGAAGCGACAGCTTGGGCGCTTCCGCCGCCAGCGCCGAGGCGACGCTTTCCCGTACCGCCTCCTTTGCGCTCTGCTGGCTGAACATCTCGTCGGCGGCGGCAAGCACCGCCGCCTGCAAGTCCTGCTCGCGGAACGTCGGGGACTCTTTGCAGATCCGTTTGCCGTTTTCCATGCGGTTGAGGCAGCGCCAGACGTGGTATTTCTCACCGCGCGGCATATAGGTCTGGCGGCGGTAAGGACTGCCGCACTCGCCGCAGAAGAGCAGCTCGCTGAACGCAAACTTGCCGCTGTATTTGCCAAGCTCCGTCTTTGCTTTTGAGGAGGTGCGCCGTTTGCCCGTGCGTCGCGCGATCTCCTCCTGCACTTTGCGAAAGGTTTCGCGGTCGATGATGGCGGGATGGCAGTCGTGGACATAGTATTTGGGCAGCTCGCCCATGTTCCGCTTGCTCTGATGGGTAAAGATGTCGGCGATATAAGTCTTTTGGAGCAGCGCGTCGCCGATGTACTTTTCGTTCCGAAGCATCCCCTGTATCACGCTGTCCGACCACTTCTCGTTCCCGCGCACGGTCTTGATCCCGTCCGCCTCCAGCCCTCTGGCGATCCGGCAGACGCTGTCGCCCATGAGGTAGCGGGCGAAGATGCGGCGCACGACCGCCGCCTGCTCCTCGTCGATTTCCGGCGCGCCGTCCGCGCCGCGCTTGTAGCCCATGAAGTTCTTGTACTGGTAGTAGACCTTGCCGTCTCGGAAGTTCTTCCGGTGCCCCCACTTGACGTTGCCGCTGAGAGACTCGCTCTCCGCCTGCGCCTGCGAGAAGAAGAACGTCAGGATCATCTCATTGTCCATGTGGAGCGTGTTCACATTCTCTTTCTCGAAGTAGACGCCGACGCCGAGGCGCTTGAGCTTCCGCGTGTACTGCAAGCCGTCCAGCGTGTTGCGTCCGAAGCGGGAGACGGACTTCGTGATGACGAGGTCGATCTTGCCCGCCTCGCAGTCGGCGATTAGCTTGTTGAACTGCTTGCGCTTCTTGGTCGAGGTGCCGGTGATACCTTCGTCGGCGTACAGCCGCACCATCGTCCATTCGGGGTTCGCGGCGATTTTCGCGGTGTAGTATTCGATCTGCGCCTCGTAGCTGGTGAGCTGCTCGTCCGAATCCGTGGAGACGCGGCAGTACGGCGCGACCCGCAGGCGCTGGCTGCGGATATCCGTTTTCTCGAACTTCGGGTCTGCGGGAATAACGGTCACTTTTCGCTGCGCGGTCATACGTCCGCCGCCTCCTTTCCGATGCGCTGGCCGTTGACCAGCTCCAAATCGATATTATCAGGATCGGCAACGCGGATCGACCGCACCGCCGTTTCCAGCAGCTCCGCAGGAAGCGTTTCCCCTGCCTCCATACGCTGGCGGAGCTTGTCGGTCTTGTGTTGAAGCGAGCCGTCCGGCAATTCGTTGTATCGCTCCGCGGCGCAGGCGAAGATGAGCGTTCGCAGGTATACCTCGCTCTCCGTGCCGCGGTTGAGGGCGTTTGTCAGTTCGTTTGCGATGCGCTGCGCGCTGCCGCTTGTCACGGGTGATGTCGGAACGCGCGGCGTCAGTACCTCCGGCGTATTCGCCAACCTCTCCAGCAAGGCATTGACGGCAGCGGAAAGCTGCTCGTCGCTGATATGAAGCATATAGCCGCAAGCGGGGTTCTCGCACTCCCACCGCGCGGTCTTGCGGTTCTTTACGATCCGGCGAAATCTTGCTCCGCAACGGGCGCAAACCGCCTTTGCCCTGATTTTCATGTCGACGATGCACGGCGCGTAAGAGTTCCTATCCTCTTTCAGAGTCTGCGCGGTGAGGTAGTCCTTTTCGTCAATCACACGCGGATACTGCTCGTCGCCGAGGTAGTGTGTGTTTTCCAAGATGCGTTTGACCATGTTCTTGTTCCAGCAGTCTGTATGCTGGTGATAGCGGACGCCCTGCGCTGTCAGCGCCTCGGCAATGCGCTGGAGCGATTCGCCTTGCAGGTAGCGGGCGAAGACGTCCTTCACCGCCGCTGCTTCCGCCGCGTTGCACTCGATCTCGCCCTGCCGCATCCGATACCCGAATGGTATTGTTCTCTGCCACGCCATCACGCTGCCTCCAAACGTTCGGTTAGTTCCAGCCCGTTGATGAGCCGGATCTTGACCGCTCCATCCGCAGTGAGCGCAAGGCGGTCGATAAGGTTGTCGAACAGCTCCGGCTCTATCTCCTCCAGCCATTCGGGGCCGTCCTCCAGATAGTCCAGCATGGTTTCGGTCTTGCGAATGGTCTCGTCGCCGCAGATGCGCTCCATGAGCTTTCGCCGCAGGCGGCGCAGCTCCAGTGCCTTGCCGCCCAGCTCGTCCTGCTGGGATTGATAAAGAGCGGGATCGACATACCCCTTGTCCTTCAGACGGTTGAGTACGAGGTTCTGCTCCGCGAGGCGCGCCATTTCCCGGTCGATGTCGCCTATCCTGTTGTTTGCTCGAAGCTCGCGTTCCCGGAGTTCTTCGAGCTGCGCGAGCATCGGGCGGAGGATAGTGTAGCGGCTATTCCAAAGCTTGCTGTAGATGATGTGAATGATCTCGTCGATCTCACGCTCCGACACCTGTTGGACAGGGCAGCGGCTTTTGTCAAAATCGCGTTTTCGGCACACCCAATACCAATTCCCGCCGCACCGTTTCCTTCGGCAGAGTGTGCCGCAAGTGGCACAGTAGATTCGCTTATGGAACGGGGTTTGGCTTATCTGATTGTCTGCAAGCTGCTCTTTTCTGGACTGGATCAGGTTTTGAACGCTCTCATAATCATCCTTGCTGATAATGGCAGGGCAGCAATTTTCCGCACGGTATTTCGGCTTTTGCCCGATATTGGGAACCTGTCTAAACGGGAGCGTGTCCGTCGCGCAGGTTTTTTGCCAGAGCTGGTCGCCTGTGTAGGTAATGTTTTTTAGGATATAATCTACCGCGTGGCGGTTCCAGTATCCGGACTCGTTGCTGTGTTTGATACCCAAACGGTCTAATTCTTTGGCAATATCCTCGCGCCCCTGCCCGCGCAGGAATGCCTGATAAATGCGCCGCACGACCTCCGCTTCTTCGGGGACAATGGTCAGTTCGTTGTTGACGAGCCTATAGCCATACGGAGCTGCGGAAGGAACGAAGATGCCCTTTTCCATGCGGATGCGGTTGCTCACGCGCATATTCTGCGAATGCCCCGTGGTCTCCATCTGCGCGAACGCGCCATAGATATCGGCAGCCTGCTCCGAGGTCATCTTGCCGGTGTCGATGTTCTCCTTCTCGAAGCGGAGCGTCACGCCGAGGCGCATCAGCTCGCGCATGAAGTAGATATAGTCCTCCTGGTTGCGCGCGAAACGGGAGACCGATTTGACGAGGATACGGTCGATCTTCCCCTCCCTGCAATCCGCGATCATATGGTTGAACTCGTCGCGCCGCCGCGTTTCCGTGCCCGTCAAGCCCTCGTCGGCGTAGACGTCTGCCAGCTCCCATCCCTCGTGCGAGGCGATGTACTTCGTGTAGTAGTCCACCTGCGCGAGATACGAATTGATCTGATCGTCGGAGTCGCTGCTGACACGGGCGTATGCCGCCACGCGGAGCTTTGCCTTTGAGCGCGGACTTGCGTCGATCACGCTGACCCACGCGCCTTGCGCTACGTTTTTTACCTGTGCCATAGTAGTTTTAACCTCCCTTCAGCGACACACAATACTGAATCAATTCCTCAAAAGCTATCACCAAACCCAACGAAAGAACTGGCGGCGAATTGGGCAGAAAGCCCGTGCTTTCATACGGTTGGGCGGAGCCTTCGGCGGAGATCCGCCTCCGCCGTTTTTGCCTCGTTTTCGCTCAGCAGCCCCTTGCCGACCAGCCGCTTGAGCGTTTGCATGGCAGAGAGAAAAGTGAGATTGTCCGTCAATTCCCTTCTACTCATTCAAAAAGCCCTCCTTGGGTTCGTCACAGCCCATGCTGATCTCCACCGCTCTGTCCACGCGCCGCATGGTATCGGGGCACAAACGCCCGACGTAGTCCAGAAGGCGGGACTTGTCAATGGTCCTGACCTGCTCCAGCAGGACGATGGAGCGGCTGTCCATTCCCTGTACCCTGCCAACGCCCACATGGGTAGGCAGGCGCGTTTTCTTCTGCCGCGACGTGATCGCCGCAACGATCACGGTCGGGCTGTACCGATTACCGACGTCGTTCTGCACCACCAGCACAGGGCGGACGCCGTCCTGCTCCGAGCCGATGGCGGGGCGCAGGTCGGCGTAGTAGACGTCGCCGCGCAGGATATGTCTCTCGTCCATGTACCTGTTCTCCTTTGCATTCCTCTGTATTCCATGTTGTGGGGCGCTCCACGCGGGAGCGCCCCACAACATAGTTCGTTTCTGAAATCTGCCCGCTTGTATTCGTCGCTACTCCCCCAAGCGTAAGGCGTACAGCTAAACCGCGGCGGGCGCCGCGCTCCGGGACTCTCACCCCTCCGAGGATCTCTCCGAGCTGCCCCCATTGGTTGCGACGGTTTCATCATCAAGCGCCTTGAAATATGGCTGCTCTGAACCGCTCGACCTGTGGCTGGACAGGGTTACCATTGTAGGCGAATGAGGTCTTGGCGAAACAGCCTGCCAAAGCTGCTTTTGGATGGGCGGGATCACGCTTTGCACCTTCTTGGCCGTCGTTTTACGGAATCCGTTGTCTTTCCGCAGGTGGTCTTGGCGCGCCCTCCGCGTCGCTCGCTCATTCGCTGACGTTATTTAGCTGCCGGATATTCGGTTGTCAAAGTGCGCGGAAGCGAGTTTCAAAAAACTCCCCTCACTTTCTTTATCGCCCAACTTGGGGTTTCACAAAAGAAATTTTCATTTTTCCATGATTTTTTTCAATTTGCGGCAAATTGCTTTGATACGATAGCTGACGGCTTGCTGTGTAACGTTAAGGATTTTTGCAGCTTCGGTTTCACTGATGCCCTGATAATATAGGGCATTCACGAGCATCCACTCATCCATACGCAGCTCTCGCAAAGCGCAGCGCAGCCGCTCCAGCTCGTCCCGTTCAATGAGCGCGTCCTCCACGGAAACGTCAGCGGGCGTGTATGGATACCCGCCGTTCTCCGCCAGCCTGTCCAGCGAGTCCTCGCGGGCGGGGAGTACGGTGACCGTCTGCTTTTTCCGCCTTTTTCTCTCTGTTTTGAGGTCAAGCTCAAAATATTGCATCTGCCGGTCTGTCTGCCTCAGTACGCGCATGACCTCCGGGCTGATCTCCACGCCGGGATAGCACTTGCTGTAATCGGGCGCGTATTTGTCCCGCTTTGACATGGTCGTGTCCTCCGTTTCTGAAATTTGGGGCTGCCAGATTTCAGAAACGGGGCGGCGCGCGGGGTGGATACCAATGCTCCCCCATTACCGCAGTTCGGAACAAAAGACCTGCTTGAGCAGCTTGTCCAGCACCTCGCGGCGCTTGCGGCTCAATACCGGCCCGTCAATGCCGAGTTCGTTTGCAAGCTCCTGATCGCTGCGTCGTGCCTCCTCCCGGAAATAGATCCTGTTCAGCAGGTTCCGCTCCGGCGGCGCCAGCTTGCCTACCGCCGTCCAAATGCGATGCTTCGCTTCCCGCGAGGACAGTGAGGTACCTGTCGCCGCCTCCAGTTCCGCGATCAGGTTGGCGAGGGAGACAGGGTTGCCCTCTCTGTTTGTGCCGTACATAAAAAACTCCTTTCCCAAGCGGTGTCGGGAAAGGAAGCATCTTGACCGTATGAAGCAGGCAGCGCGCAAAAAAGCGCCGTAGAAATCGGCGGGCATAGGGATAACGCTATCCCATAGCCCACCGGCTTCATACGGCGCTTGATAGCTCCGGGGGATCCCCGCGCTCCGCTTGCTCGATTATGAATCGTTGGGTGGTATTCGGTTGTTAACGTTTGGTTTACGCTGGGTCAAGCCTATGATGCCGAGGGCGGCGCGCTCGGCGGAAATAGCCCAAGTTGTAGGTGGTGATCTGCTTGCAGTGTCCGCACTTCGCGCTCAGATGCCCCGACACGTCGGAATAGAGCGTCATAATAAAGTGGCCGCAGTAGGGGCAGCGCAGCTCGCGCTCCGTCAGATTAAGGATCTCCGCACCGGAACGATCTACTTTCTCCTTTATCTCCGTTGCCATCGGCTTCTGCCGGTACGTCCGTATACTCGCCTGCTGCATGGCGTCAGCCTCCCTCGAAGTTCATTTCCAGTTCAAGGTATTCGTCAATGGGGCGCTTCTCGATCATATCCAGCTCCTTCAGACGGTTGTAAAAAGCACTGTACGACGCGCCTACCGCGTCTGCCATCTTCTGCAGCAGAAGCTTGTCCCTGCTGCGGAGGACGGTATTGCCATAGACCGGCAGGGTGAGAGAAAAGCGGTAGTCCCGAAGCGTCTGCTCCATCAGGAAGCGCGGCATGAGCAGGATGGAGCCGAGCCGGTCCACCTGCGTCTCGCCAAGGCTGAAACGCTCCCGCAGCTCCGCGAGGTCGTAGGCGCGCTCGCGGTCATAGCAGCGCTTAAAGCAGGGGCCGGGGACGAGCGGCGTCATGCGCTCATAGATCACATGGGCGGCTTCGTGGGCGAGGGTAAACCGTCTGCGCCCGCTCTGCTCGTCTTTGAGCAGGCTGCGGTCAAGAACGATCACCCCTTTGGGATAAACGCGCATGACGGTTTGGCCGTTCTCGATGACGCCCAAGGGATACGCCCCGTCCGAGAGGAAACCCACCTTGTCGAAGTCCCGATCCGCGATCACGGCGTATTCGATCCGCAGATGCAGGTAGTCTTGAATGAAGCCCTCAATGTCGATGCACCGGGGCGGGTATTTGCGGCGGCCGAGGTATTTGCGGATGATATTCTCTCCGACCTCTTCCATTTCCGCGGCGTTTACAAGCGTTTTCATGCTTTGCTTCCCTCGTCAGGCGGCGTCAACGTACCACTGTTCGCCGTCGCGGTACAGATATTTCTCCACACCGGCTATCAGAACGGCATAGCGCGTTCCGGCATAATCCCCGTCCGGGCTTCGGCAAACGTGCAAGACGCGCTCGACCAGCCATTCCCGTCCATCGTGCCAATGCAGGACTTTAGGCCGGATATTACCGTCCGCATCCCTGGCCTCTTTCACAGATACATCCACGCGATTCAACAAGATCGACCCCCTTCCAATCAGATACCTCGCGCCCCACTTTCTGTCGGAATCAATTTCTTTTGACAGGCAGATAATAGCACAGACGTTCGGCGATTTCAAGTACGAAAAAACAGCCGGACAAAGGCTTACAATAATTTGCATACCTTGTCCGGCTGCGGTTCAGCATTCAAAGCTTTTCAGGATATTTTGGAAACCTTTGACGGCCCCTGGCGGCGCAATGAGCTTCATTCTGTCGGCAGAGGAGAATACCCACCCATAGAATATGTCGCTGAGATCGACGGTCGCCTTCACCATGAAATGGCTGCTGTTGACGATGTGCGTCTCCACGTCCTCACCGAAGCGGTCTATGATGCTGTTGATCAGCGCGTTCTCGCATAGCAGCGTGACTTCGCAGGGCGTGCCGTCCAGCATGGAGAACTCCTGCGAGAAGAAGCCCGACACGTCGAAGCCGTCGGCTGGCGGGATCTGCGGCTCATCCAGTACCTCTAAATTCTCGATGCGGTCAACGCGATACTTGACGATCTTGCCGTGCCGCGCGGAGTGACCCGCGACATAGTAGCTGTTGTTGTTCCAGAGCATGGCGTATGGGGACAGCTCATACGCCATGCCTTCGTGTTTCAGGTGTTTTTCCTTCGTGGGAAGATACTCATAATACTGGAACTCGATCTTTCGCTTCCGCGAGATTGCGGTCTGGATGCGGTCGACCGTGATGTAGATACTCTCGTTGTCCGCTTTCGCCCGCCGCTCCACATAAAGCTGCCGGTGCAATATGTCTGCTTGGAACGGTCCGACAAAGGCGGAAAGCTTTTCGATGAGCGCCGTGCTTTTCCTCGCTGTGATAAAGCGCGAGGACTGGACGGCGTCGATCAGAAGCTTGACTTCGGGAGCCTCAAAGTGTCGCGTACCGATAAAGTATTGATACTGCTGCCTGCGCTGCTCCACGACGTCGATGCCGAAGCTCATGAGGTCGGCAATATCGCCGCGTATGGTTCGCGCGTCCTTTACGGGAACATCGTTGCGAACGAGAAAGCTTTTTATGGATCCAATCGTCGCGGGATGCTGTTCGTCCGTGTTCGCCCACAAAAAGCCGAGAATCAGCAGCGTTCTGTTTCTACTCATCGATTCACCTCTCCGAACGGTGCAAACACATCCTCAATTTTGTTTATGCGTATCGGGTTAACTCAGCATAACACAAGATGTAGCGACAGCTCTTGAA
>CAMKFK010000018.1 GCA_946411835.1 uncultured Clostridia bacterium | reverse complement strand
ACTATATTTTGCGCGTTCGGATTGTAGGTCTACTTTTTTGCGGATCTTAAGTTCAATGATATTGACCAGCCGCGCAAAGTATGATGCATCGGCGGCAATCCACTTGTGGTTCAGATTTCCGCTGTATCCTTCGGAGCGATAGCCAAGGGCAAAGTTTGTAAAGAACAGGTCTTTGCATCTTCTGGTAATGTCGTAGCCGAGGACGGAAAACAATTCGCATAAGTTATTATCGGTTGGACTGTACTTATCAATATCGTAATCTGTACGCAGTCCGCCGTTGATTTCTCTGATATTTCGCATCACTTTGCTTTCGTCATCGGAAAAGCCTCAATCCTGACCGACAAGCATGATTTTTGCATCATAATTTCCGATTCCCTGCCAGTATGTCCAGAGATTGATTTCACGGCAATCCTCCGCCCATGTGAGATAAACGCCTTTGGCATTACAGACAACCGGGCGGGATAAATATTCATTGCGCGCATCCTCGACCAATGCGCGATAGCGTTCTTCTTTTGTGTTCATGTTTTTCCCCGTTTTTTATTTGAAATACACCTTGTCCCACTCCGCCGAGCCGACGGCCAGCGGCGGCTCGATCACAAGCGCGCTCCTGCCGCCGCGCCGCGCCTCGACGAGGACGAGGGACGGCGCCGCCTCCGCGCGCGGTATGACAAAGCGAAGGCGCTTGGGCTCCATGCCGTGCGCGCGCAGCTCGCACATGAGGTCGACCAGCCGCTCCGGACGGTAGACCACGGCGAAGCCGCCGCCCCAGCGCAGGACGCGCGCCGCCGCCGCGCAGACGTCGGCAAGGGTGCACAGCGTTTCCGCCCGCGCGCTTTGCCGCGCCTCGCCCTTTGCGCTCTTGCCGCTGTGCGCGCAAAAGTACGGCGGGTTGCACACGCAGAAGTCCATCGACCCGGCGGCGGGCAGGACGGCGGTGTCCCGCAAGTCGCCCAGGCGGAACGACGCCGCCCAGCCGTTTTCCGTGAACGTCCGCTCCGCGAGCGCCAGCGCGTCGGCGTTTTGCTCCACGTTGAACAGGCGCAGTGACGGCTCGCGCGAAAGCAGCAGCGTCCCCAGCAGTCCCGTGCCGCAGCCGAGGTCGCACACCGCGCCGCCGCGCGGCGGACGGGCGAAGTACCCCAGCGCGAAGGAATCCGTTGTCGGCGGAAAGAGAGCGGCGTCATAATAAAAACGTGGGCCGTCCGCCCACAGTTGATCTTGTTTCATCATCCCGGAAGCCTCGCAGAATTTTGCGCCCGCAGGCGCGAAATGAACCATCTCGTCAGCAAAGGCGAATGCCTTTGCCGACAATTTAAAATTAAAACGCGCCTCGCGAGAGGCGCGTTTTCCGTATGGATTATTCCTCGGGAGCGATGGCGCTGTTCGGGCAGGTGTCCGCGCAGGTGCCGCAGTCGAGGCAGGCGCCGGCGTCGATCTGATACTGGGTGTCGCCCTGAGAAATCGCGCCGACGGGGCAAACGTCCGCGCAAGCGCCGCAGCTGACGCAAGCAGAACCGATTTTATAAGCCATTTTTTGTACCTCCATTTGGATTGATGACTATATTGTAACATGAACTTTCAAAAATGCAAGAGGGCGATGCAAAAAAGTTGAAAAACGCCGCAATATTGTTACCTTATGCTAACTTAAACAATGGATTATGAACAAACTGTAAAAGGTCAGGGAAAGTCAAAAATCGCTCTTGACTTTTATCAAAGACGTGTTATAGTAAGGTCAAAGAAAGTCAAAGGCAGATATGGTCAAGGAGGAGATGATCGGACATGGGGATCAGCGATTTGATTGCGGGCTTCATTCGCGACGCGCTGGAGGATTCTGACGGCGTGGTGGAGCTCCAGCGCAGCGATTTGGCGGAGCGCTTTCACTGTGTGCCGAGCCAGATCAACTATGTGATGTCCACGCGCTTCTCGGCCGAGCGGGGCTACATCGTCGAGAGTCGGCGCGGCGGGGGCGGGTATATCCGCATCACGCGGGTGCGGGTGGATCGTCCCACGCTGCTGATGACGGTCATCAACTCCATCGGCGAGAGCATCGACGCGCCCAGCGCCGCCGCCATCGTGCGCAATCTGGCGGACGCGGACGCGCTGAGCGCGGAGGCGGCGGAGCTGCTGCTCGCCGCGCTTGGCGACGCAGCGCTCCGGAGCGTACCGACGGTGCAGCGCGGCGCTTTGCGCGCCGATCTCATGCGCCAGATGCTCATTCACAGCGTATGAAACACAAAAAATGTTTAGAACCCTCAAAAGGAGGTAAGAATCATGAGATGTGAACATTGCGGCAGGAACGAAGCGACGTTCCACTATCAGCGCACGGTCAACGGCCGTACGGCGGAGGCGCACCTTTGCCCGCGCTGCGCGTCCGAGCTGGGCTATGACACGGGCTTCGGCGATCTCGGCGGCTTTGACAGTGTGTTTTCGCTGCTGCCCAGCATGCTGGGCGGCTGGGGCGGCTTCTTTGGCGAGCCGCAGTTGACCCCGGCGGCGCGCCGCACCCTGCAATTGACCCCCGCGCCCGACGAGCCTGCGTACGAGACGGAATCCCTGCTCGACGAGGCGGAGGGCGAGGCGTTGCGCCGCGAGTGCGCGCGCAATTCCCTGAACGTGCGGCTGAAAAACGCCGTCGCTGCGGAGAACTACGAGGAAGCGGCGAAGCTGCGCGACGAGCTGAAAAAGCTCGGTACGTAAGAAGGAAAGGAGTGGACAGATATGAAGGAGAAGAGATTTGCCCCGAGAGGGGAAAACGTCCTGCGTCTGGCGCAGGAGGCGGCGGCGGAGCTGGGTCACGGCTACGTCGGCTGCGAGCATATTCTGCTGGGCATCCTGCGGGATGGCGGCGTCGCCGAGCGCGCGCTGGGCGAGGCGGGCGTGACCGAGCGCATGGTGCGCGACCTGATTGTTCGCGCCGTGGGGCGCGGCATGGCAACCGGCGACGAGGAGCTTACGCTGACGCCCCGGGCGAGAAGCGCGATGGAAATCGCCGTCAACGAGGCGAACCGCGCCGGCGACCTGATCGACGCGGAGCATATTCTGCTGGGCATCCTGCGGGACGGCGGCAACATGGCGGTGCGAATCCTCGCCACGGCGGGGGTCGACCCGCGACAGCTCTACAACAACATCCGCCGCCTGATGAGCGAGACGCCGCGCCCTGCCGCAAACGGGGACAAAACGCGGCGGGACGGCGCGCCGAAGGAGAAGGGCGCGCTGGAGGAGTTCACGCGCGACCTGACGGAGCTGGCGCGGCAGGGCGCGCTTGACCCCGTGATCGGGCGCGACAAGGAGATCCGGCGCACGATCCAGATCCTCTCCCGCCGCACGAAGAACAACCCCGTGCTCATCGGCGAGCCCGGCGTCGGCAAGACCGCCATCGCCGAGGGGCTGGCGCAGAAGATCGTCATGGCGGACGTGCCCGAGGAGCTGCTGGACAAGCGCGTGCTGTCCCTTGACCTCAGCGGCATGGTCGCCGGGACGAAGTACCGGGGCGAGTTCGAGGAGCGCATCAAGGGCGTCATCAACGAGATCGTGCAGGACGGCAGCGTCATCCTGTTCATCGACGAGCTGCACACCATCGTCGGCGCGGGCGGCGCCGAGGGCGCGGTGGATGCGGCGAACATCATCAAGCCCGCGCTGGGGCGCGGCGAGCTGCGCGTCATCGGCGCGACGACGCTGGCGGAGTACCGCAAGTACGTCGAGAAGGACGCCGCGCTGGAGCGCCGCTTCCAGCCCGTCACCGTCGGCGAGCCGACGGCGGAGGAGAGTGTGAAGATTCTGAAGGGCCTGCGGGCGCGCTACGAGGCGCACCACAAGCTGACCATCACGGACGACGCCATCGAAGCGGCGGTGCAGCTGTCCCGCCGGTATATCAACGACCGCTTTCTCCCCGACAAGGCAATCGATCTGATGGACGAGGCGGCGTCCCGCGTGCGCATGGCGGCGCAGGCGCCCTCGCCGGAGCTCAAGGCGATCGAGGAGAAGATCAACGCCCTGCACAAGGAGAAGAGCGACGCCGTCGCCGCGCAGGATTTCGAGAAGGCGGCGCAGCTGCGCGACATCGAGAGCGACTATCGCGCGCAGGCGGAGCAGGAGCGCGAGAGGCAGAGGACCGCCAACGGCGGAAAACGCGGCACGGTCACGGAGGAGGACGTCGCCTCCGTCGTGTCCGGCTGGACGGGCATCCCCGTCACGCGCCTGACCGAGGACGAGGGCGAGCGCCTGCTGAGCCTCGAAAAGACGCTGCACGAGCGCGTGGTCGGGCAGGACGAGGCGGTCAGCGCCGTCGCCCGCGCGATCCGGCGCGGGCGCGTCGGCATCAAGGACCCGAAGCGACCCATCGGCTCGTTCCTGTTCCTCGGACCCACCGGCGTCGGTAAGACCGAGCTGTGCAAGACGCTCGCCGAGGCGATGTTCGGCGACGAGAACGCCATGATCCGCATGGACATGAGCGAGTATATGGAGCGGCACACGGTTTCGCGTCTGGTCGGCTCGCCTCCGGGCTACGTCGGCTATGACGAGGGCGGCCAGCTCACCGAAAAGGTGCGCCGCAAGCCGTATTCCGTCGTGCTCTTCGACGAGATCGAGAAGGCGCACGAGGATGTGTGGAACATCCTGCTGCAAATCCTTGAGGACGGCGTCGTCACCGACGCGCAGGGGCGCAAGGTCGATTTCCGGAACACCGTCATCGTCATGACGAGCAACGTCGGCGCGAAGAGCATCACCGCGCGCTTCGGGGCGCTGGGCTTCGACCACGGCGGGACGCCGGACGAGACCGCCGAGGACGAGAAGGTGCGCGAGGCAGTCATGGCGGAGCTGCGCCGGACATTCAAGCCGGAGTTCCTCAACCGCATCGACGAGACCGTGGTCTTCCGCCGCCTGACCGAGGACGATATCGCCGAAATCGCGCGCCGGATGCTCCGCAGCACCGAGAAGCGGGTCGCGGAGCTGGGCGTCACGCTGGAGGCGGACGAGGCGGCGGTGCGCAAGCTCGCCAAGACCGGCTTCGACCCGATGTACGGCGCGCGTCCCCTGCGCCGCGTGATCCAGAACGAGGTGGAGGACGCCGTCGCCGAGCAGATGCTCGAGGGCAAGCTCAAAAACGGCAGCCACGCCACCATCACGGTTGCGGACGACAAGCTGCTGATCGCGTAATGAAAAAAGACCGCTGCGGAGGGGGCGCCTTCCGCTGCGGTCTTTTTCTATGCTTTGTTTTTGCGTTTTCGGATGGCAATCGCCCCGACTCCGACTGCAAGGGCGAGCGCGGCGGCGGCGTAATACGGCGCGGGGGATGCCTCCGGCGCGATGAGCGGGTTGAGCCGTTCGTTCAGCGCCCGGACAAGACGCTCGACCTCGGCGGGGTTCGTCACGTCGCACAGGTCGTTGTCATAGAGCACGTCGAGGAACCATGCGTCCGTCCGCGCCTCGGAGACGCGCAGATAGGTCTGCGCGGCGGCGGCGCGATCGTCGAGAGAGCGCAGCCAGATGTGCAGCGCGGGCAGGGCGGAGGCGGCGTAGGAGACGTAGTAGAACGGCTGGTCGAACAGGTGCGGGATATAGCACCAGAAGGGCTCGTAGTCGTACAGCGCGTCCAGCCCGTAGGCGCGGCAGAGCGATTCCTCCAGCGTGTTCAGCGCCGCCGGAGTCAGACTCTCGTTCTCGTAGACCGCCTGCTCAAACTCGTCGTACATACAGCCGTCCACGACGGAGGAGAGCAGCTGCGCCACGGCGTAGAGCGTGACATAGTCGCGGCCGGCTTCGTCCCCGCCGACGAGGATGTCCGCAAGGCTGGGGATGAACAGCAGCTCCAGCGCCTGCGACTGAATTTCGCTGACGTCGGTCCCGGCGTACTGATAGAGCATCGGCGTCGGGTCGTGGTACATGGCGTTGAAGTGCCCGAACTCGTGCACGGTGGACTGGAACGCGGCGAAGCGTCCCTCCACATGGTTGAACAGGAAGGGCGCGCGGTAGGAGGGCAGCAGGGTCGTAAAGCCCGTGTCGTACAGCGGCGCGCCGCCGATGCGGTACAGCCCGTTGCGGCACAGGTAGTCCAGCGCCTCGCTCAGCTCCGGCGCGACCTCGCCCATGTGCGTGCGCAGGGCGTCGAGAATTTCCGCGTCGTCGGGTGTGTCCTCGTCGTCCCACGGCATGTCCCGCCGGTCAAGCGCGCGCATACAGCGGACGTAGAGCGGCGCGAGACGCTCCCGCACGACGCGCGCGAGCGCCCGCGTGTCCGCGCTGTCGTACTCGCGGGCGTTGAGCGCGGCGTAGGCGTAGTCCGCGTAGGAATCGTAACCCGCGCGCGCCGCCTCGTCCCGCCGCACCGCGACGAGGCGCAGATAGAGCGCGGCGGCGTTTTCCTCAAAATCGTCGTCATAGGGCAGGCTGTAGTATGCCTGCACCAGCGCGTTTTCCTCGTCCAGCGCCGCGAAATCCGTCTTATCCGAGGGAGCGTAGTCCGAAAACGCCTCCGCCTCCCCCTCCGGCATGAGCGCCGCGAGCGCCGCGCCGTCCGCGCCCGCAAGCGCCTCGCTCAGCGCCAGATAGATGGCGTCGGCGGCGCGGGAGAAATCTGCGGACGCGCGCTCGCTCTCGGCGGCGAGGGCTTCGTCGTCCGGATTTTCGTACATACGCAGGGCGGCAAGCTCGCGCTGCGTATAGATTTCGTCGTAGAGCGCGACCAGCGCCTCGTATTCGCCGGGCGGGTCGGCAAGAAAGCGCGCACAGCACACGTCTGCGGCGTCCGGGTCGATGCCGCGATAGGCCATATCCGAAAACGGGACGTCCGGGTGCGCGAACGCCTCGTACTGCGCGGCGGCATGGGGCGGCGCCGCGACGAAAAGCACTGCCGCAAGCAGCAGCGAAAACAGTCTGTATCGTTTCATAACGCTGCCATTATACCGCGCCCTTCGCCGGAATGCAACCGTTTCGGCGGACAAAAAATCAGTTGTAAACTGCGGCGCGGTATGATACGATAGCGGAGATCAAAGCGGAGGGGGGCGTTTTCGATGGCGGCTCGGATCATCGCCGTCGCGGGCAAGGGCGGCGTCGGCAAAACGTCGCTTGCGGCTGCGATCGTGCGGGAGCTGACGCGGCGGCATCCCGGCGCGCGCATTCTCGCCGTCGACGCCGATCCGGCGGTGGGGCTGTCGTCGGCGCTGGGCGTCGAGGCGGGGAACACGCTGGACGATATCCGCAGGAGCCTGTCCGTCGGCGCAACCAAAACCAATCCGGACGAGCTGCTTGCCGAGGCGCGCTTCCGCCTCCTCGACTCGATGGCGGAGACGAGGGGCTTCGCGTTCCTTGCCATCGGGCGGCCGGAGGCGGCGGGCTGCTACTGCGCGGTCAACGGCTATCTCAGGGAGGCCGTCAGCCTGCTGGCGACGGCGTTCGACTATGTGGTCATTGACGGCGAGGCGGGTATCGAGCAGATCAACCGCCGCGTCATGGAGCGGGTGACGCACCTGCTCCTCGTCACCGACCAGAGCCGCAAGGGCTATTCCGTCATCGAGACGATCAAGCGCGTCGCGGACGAGCTGGTGATGTACGAGCAATGCGGCGTGGTCGTCAACCGCGCCGTGCGAGCGGAGCTGGTCGCCGACCCATGCCTCGCGGGCGCGCCGCTGCTGACCGTCATCGGCGCGGACGCGCGCCAGACGCGCAACGATGTCGAGGGTGGGAGCGTGTTCGACCTGCCGGAGGCTGCCCGGGTGCCGCGCGGCGCGGCAGAAGCGCTGACGGCTTTCGGACTGTAGCCGCGGGAAATATGCCGCGCACGCTGTCCCGCCGCGCCATGCGCGGCAGGCAAACGGAACAACACAGAATGGGGGAATGTCATATGAAATACTTTGGCGGCTGCGACGTGGGCTCCACCTACACCAAGGCGGTCATTCTCGACGAGACCGGGAAGATCGTCGCCGACACCACCTTGCGCAGCAAGATCAACTCCGAGACCAGCGCCACGCTGGCGATGGAGGAGGTTTGCAGGCAGGCGGGGCTCAGGGACTCGAAGGACCTGAGCTACCTCATCGGCACGGGCTACGGGCGCAACAAGGTCCCGTTTGCGGACGAAAATATTTCTGAAATCTCCTGCCACGCCATGGGCGTCCACATCACCAATCCCGACGTCAAGGCAATCATCGACATCGGCGGGCAGGACGTCAAGGGCATCAGCATCGACACGGACGGCACGGTGAAGAATTTCGCCATGAACGACAAGTGCGCCGCCGGTACGGGGCGCTTCTACGAGGCGATGGCGCGTTCGTTTGAAATGACGCTGCCGGAGTTTTCCAGGCTCTCCATCGGCGCGAAGAACGTCATCCCCATCACGGCGCAGTGCACCGTGTTCGCCGAGAGCGAGGTCATCACCCTCGTCGGCGAGGGCAAGCCCATGGACGAAATCGCCGCAGGCATTCAGATGGCGGTCGCCAAGCGCTGCTTCGTCATGGCGAAAAAGGCGGGCGCGGTGGACCGCATCACCCTCACCGGCGGCTGCGCCAAGAACGACGGGCTGAAGCAGGCGATCGAGCGCGTCCTCAAGCTCAAGGTCGTCGAGCTTAAGACCGACCCGCAGCTCATGGGCGCGCTGGGCGCGGCGGAATACGCCCGACAGAAGGGCATGGCGAAGCGGTCCGCGTAAGCGGAACGCCGATGGGAGACTGTTATGAAGACGGACCTGAAGATCGTTCGGACGATTGTCAAAATACTGTTCGCCGTCGCGGCGGCGCTGTTTGTCGTGTACTTCTGGAACCTCGACCAGAAGCTCATGGACTGGGCCTACGCGCAGGAGTGCCGCTTTCGCGACCGCAGGCGGGCGGACGGGGAGCTCTGACCGATGGAGCTGTACGATCACATCATCGCTGAGACCCGCGCGCGGCTCTCCGGCATGACGGCGCGGCGCTGGGACTATGACGAGACGTCGGCGTGGCGCGACATGGGGGCGAGCGAGCTGGTACTGCTGCGCGACGCGGCGTTCGAGCTGGGCGGCAGCGGCAAGCCCTCCGCCAACTTCACCTGCGTGACGACGGATGAACGCCTCGTCCCGCGCGACGAGGTTCTGCTCTGCGGCAGGGACCTGACCGAGCTGCAAGGCGATGTGCCTTTCGCGCGGCTGGCGTTCCTGCTCTCCGACGGGATCGGCGACGACGAGGCGGCGTATCAGGCGATCCGGGACATGGAGTTTGTCAAGTACCACGTCTTTCCGGAGGGCTATATGGTGCGCGTTTCCTCGGAAAGCAACCGCGAGCAGGTGCGCGTGAGCAGGCGCGCCCTTGCGCGCGGCGTCAGCTTTCGCGCCGTGGGGGCGGCGTATATCCGGGGCTTTCACAAAAACCCGCACGTCCGGCGGGCGCAGCTGATCTTCGTCACGGATGACGGCGCCGCCGTCGCCGAGCTGGCGCGGACGGCGAAAAAGGTGGACGGCGTCACCCGCACGCTGACCCGCATCCTCGAGGGTATCCCGGCGGACTGCGGGTCGTGCAGCCTCAAGCCCGTCTGCGACGAGGTGGAGGGAATGCGGGAGCTGCACTTCGGAATGCGCCGGAAGGAGGCGGCGACATGACGACGTTTGATCGGGTGTACGAGGCGGTGAAGCTGATTCCGCGCGGCAGCGTCGCCACCTATGGCCAGGTCGCTGAGGCGATCGGAAACAAGCGCCTTGCGCGCGTGGTGGGCTACGCGCTCCACGCGAACCCGCAGCCGGGCGTGATTCCGTGCCATCGTGTCGTGATGAAGGACGGGGCGATGAGCGATGGCTTTGCTTTCGGCGGCGCGGGCCGTCAGGCGGAGCTGCTCCGCGCCGAGGGCGTGACCTTTCTCGACGATACCCATGTGGACATGGCGCGCCACCGCGTCCGCGCGCTGCCGTTGATACAATAAAGCATGGCGCGAGAGGCGATGCTGCGTCTCTCGCGCCATGCTTTTGCGCCGTGCCGGCTTGCTGCCGGGGGCGTTATTTTTTTTGCGATTACGGCCGCAGGGCCGCTCTCCTTGCCGTCACTTCCGTCTGTTCCCGCGATAGCTGTTGTAGCGCGCGCGGCCGCCGCGCCGCCCGCGATAGCGGCGGCTGCGGGCGCGCAGGATCACGATGATCGCGATGAGGACGAGCAGCGCCAGCCCCGCGACGGCGTATTTGATCCACGGCTGCCGGAGGAACGCCTTCACATCGCGCTCCATCGTCAGAATGCGGGAGGCGGACACGTCGTTGAGGGCAATCAGCGGCACCGTGCCGTACACGACGCCGTCGTAGGACACGGTCATCGTGCCCAGCGCGTCGCCCTCGGCGATCGGGGCATCCACGACCTCGCCGACGAGCTTCACGTCCCGCGTCAGCGCCTCCGGCGTAAGCTCGATGGGGACCATGCGGCGCAGCCCCTCGCCGGGGTGGACGACGACGTAGTTCGCCTCGCTGGACAGCGCCACGGGCACCTCGCAGATGAACTCCTCGGTGTCGATCAGCTCCATGGACTTGAAATCGTCAAAGCCGTGGTCGAACATACGGATGGTCTCGGAGAAGCTGTGCGTCTCGGTGACGCCGTCTTCGCGCTTGATTCGCTCCGCGCCCAGCACGACGGTGACGAGCTGACGCTTGACGCGCACGGCGGTGGCGACGAGGCAGTAGCCCGCCTCGGGGGTGGAACCGGTCTTGGTGCCGCGCGCCTCCTCGTAAAAGTAGCCCGGCCAGCCGGTGCGCCAGGTGGAAATCAGGTAGTTGGTGGAGTGCAGGGCGCGCTCCTTCGAGAGGTTGGTCGCCGGAACGGTGTAGGCCTTGCGCGCGACGATGGTGTTGAATTCCTCGTGCTTCATCGCCTCGGCGGTGATGAGGTAGATGTCCCACGCGCTGGTGTAGTGGTGGTCGTTGTGGAGGCCGGAGGGGTTGACAAAGTGGGTGTCCACGCAGCCCAGCTCCTCCGCGCGGCGATTCATCCGGTCCACGAAGGCGGTCGTGCTGCCCGCCACCGCCTCGGCGAGGATGTGCGAGGACTCGTTGGCGGACACGATCAGAAGACAGTTGAGAAGATCGTCCACCGTCATGATTTCTCCCGGCTTGATGTTGGCGGTGCTCCCGTCGGCGGTAAGCCCGTCGAACGCGCTTTCCTGCGCGGTGATTTCCTGGCTGAGGGAGAGCTCGCCCGCATCCACCGCCTCCAGCGTCAGCAATGCGGTCATGATCTTTGTGATGCTGGCGGGATAGCTTTGCTCATGTATGTTTTTCTCATACAAAATCTCGCCCGAGCCGACGTCGATCAGCAGCGCCGCCTTTGCGTCCACATCAAAGTCGGCGGCCAGCGCGGGCGCTGCCAGGGAGAGCAGAAGCGCGCAGCTGAAAAAAAGTAAAAAAATACGCTTGAATTTCATGGAAAAAAACCTCCATGTATGTTATAATTCCAAATTAGCGGAGCCGTCCCCGGACGCTCCGAGAGGATTTTGCAAAGATACGTATCTATTATAGCAGAGAATGGAGCGGAGCGCAACTGTGGAACAAAACAAAAAAATTGGCGGCGCGCACATCGCTCTGGCGCTGCTCACGGTCGTCTTCCTTGTTTCCCTCGCCGTCCTGAAGCTGTACGGGGAGGCGAACGTCACGGCGGCGGAGGGCTACCGTGTCGCGGCGGAGAGACGGGTCCCTGCCGAGCAGCTCACCGTGCCGGAGCGGGAGCCGGTGAACGTCAACACCGCCGACGCGGAGGAGCTGGAAGCGCTGCCCGGCATCGGCGCGGTGCTCGCGCAGCGCATTGTGGACTACCGCGCGGCGCACGGCGCGTTTGCCTCCGAGGAACAGCTCATGGAGGTGGAAGGCATCGGCCGGGCGAAGCTGGACGGGTTTCGCGAGCTCATCACGCTGGGAGAGGAGGAAGCGCCGTGAAAATCCTTGTGGTGGACGACGAGCAGGTGCTCGTCAAGGGCGTCAAATTCAACCTGGAAAACGAGGGTTACACCGTGGAGACCGCCTGCGACGGCAGAACCGCCGTGAACATGGCGCGCGGCGGGGATTACGACCTGATCCTGCTCGACCTGATGATGCCGGAGGTGGACGGGCTGACCGCCTGCATGCAGATCCGCGCGTTCTCCAACGTGCCGATCATCATGCTCACCGCGCGGGGCGAGGACACGGACAAGCTGCTGGGCTTTGAGTACGGCGCGGACGATTATGTGACCAAGCCATTCAACATTCTGGAGCTCAAGGCGCGCATCCGCGCGCTGCTTCGCCGCTCCGGCGGGGGCGCGCAGCAAAACGCGCGGCGCGACCTGCTTGCCGCCGGGGGCTTCTCTCTCGATCCCGCCCAGCGCGTCGCCCTGCGCGACGGCGAGGTGGTGGAGCTGACGGCGAAGGAATATGACCTCATCGAGCTGCTGGTTCGCAATCCCCGCCGGGTCTACAGCCGGGAGAACCTGATGAACCTCGTCTGGGGCTACGCCTATACGGGCGATTACCGCACGGTGGACGTGCACATCCGCAAGCTCCGCGAAAAGCTGGAGCGCAATCCCGCCGAGCCGGAGCATATCCTGACCAAGTGGGGCGTGGGTTACTATTTCAAGGGATGAGAACGGAAGGGAGGCGGCGCCATGCCGCGCGCGAGCTTGCAGGTCAAATTCGGCGTCAGCTACCTCGCGGTCATCGTCGCGGTGCTGGTGCTGATGAACACCTATCCCCTCACCGCGTCGGAGGATCTGGTCTTCCGCTCCAAGGAAACGACGATGAAGAGCAGCGTCTCCGTCATGACCACCGCGCTGACGGGGCTGGCGGAGCTGAACGAGGAGAATGTCGCCAACGCGCTCACCGTGACGGAGGAGGCGGGCGTGTCCCGCATCCTCGTGACCGACGACGCGGGACGCGTTCTCTACGACTCCCGCGAAACGGACAGCGCGCTGGGGCGCTACGCTTTTTACAACGAAATCGTGCAGGCGCTGCGCGGGAACGACGTGTTTTCCGTCGCCTATACCGGCGGCGCGTTCCAGAGCCGCTGCGCCTCGCCGGTCATCTACCGAAGCCAGACCATCGGCGCGGTCTACGCCTATGAGTTTGACATCGAGCAGGCGACGATTCTGCGAAACCTGCAAAGCACGCTGCTGCGCATCTCCGGCGCGGTGCTGGTGGCGGTGGCGCTGATCTCGCTGCTGCTCTCGCGGGTGCTGACGCGGCGCTTCGGCATTCTCGCGGGCGCAATCCGCCAAATGCGCGAGGGCGACTACGGCGGGTGCGCCAGCGTCGGCGGGCACGATGAGATTGCCGAAATCGCCGCCGAGTTCAACAGCCTCGCCGACCGTCTGCAATCCACCGAGGAGGTGCGCCGCCGCTTCGTCGCGGACGCCTCCCATGAGCTCAAGACGCCGCTCTCGGGCATCCGCCTGCTGACCGATTCCATCCTGCAGACTGAAAGCATGGACAGTGCGACCGTGCGCGAGTTTGTCGGCGACATTGCACAGGAATCTGAGCGCCTGACCCGCATCACCGAGAACCTGCTGCGCCTGACGCGGCTGGACAGCGGCGCGGTGGAGGCGGCGGAGCCGGTCGCCGTCGCGCCGGTGGTCGAGCGCGCAATCCATATGCTGCGGCTCGTGGCGCAGGAGCGCGGGGTCGAGCTGTCCGAAACGGTCGAGCGAGAGGGCGTTGTGCTTGCCACGGCGGACGAGGCGCACCAGATCGTCTATAATTTGGCGGAAAACGGAATAAAATACAACCATCCCGGCGGCTTTGTGCACATCACGCTGACCGGGGACGACGATACCGTCCTCCTCACGGTGGAGGATGACGGCATCGGTATCCCGGCGGGCGACCTGCCCCGCATTTTTGACCGTTTCTACCGCGTGGACAAAATGCGCTCCCGCGCCTTCGGCGGCACGGGGTTGGGACTGTCCATTGTTTCCGATACCGTGCGGTGCCGCGGCGGCACGGTGGAGGCGTCCGCGCGCGCGGGCGGCGGCAGCGTGTTCACCGTGCGCCTGCCGCGCGCGAGGGGAGGCGGGGAGCCATGAAGCGGTCGCTTGCGCTGCTCGTCGCGGCGCTGCTGCTTGCCGCTTGCGCGGCGGAGCCGGAGCAGCCCGCCGCCGACGGCTATGCCATTTATTACGCCGCCGTCCTCGGCGCGGACGCCGGGGGCGACGCGATCCGAAGCGACACGCTCGTCGTGCCGGGCGGCGCGGAGCAGGACACTGCGGCGCTGGCGGAGACGCTGGTGCGCGCGCTGCTCCGCGAGCCGGACGACGCCGCCCTCCGTTCGCCGTTTCCCGGCGGGACGAGCCTGCAAAAGCTGAGCGTCGCGCGCGGGCGCGCGCTGGTTGACCTCTCGCCGCAGTATGAGAGGCTGTCGGGCATCGACCTGTCCATCGCGGACGCCTGCCTGACGCTGACGCTGACGCAGATCGACGGCATCTACGCCGTGCGCATCACCGTTGACGGGCGCGAGCTGCCCTACCGCGAGACGCAGCTGCTCACGGCGGCGGACGCCCTGCTTTCGAGCGGGGAGGACGTAACGCGCCCGATCAACGTCTCGCTCTACTTCCTCGACGCCGAGACCGGGACGCTGCGCGCGCAGGCGCAAACGCTTGCGCTCTATGAGGGGCAGACCCGCGTGAGCGCCGTGTTTGACGCGCTCCGGCGCGGCCCGGCGGGCGACGAGGCGCTGCGCGTGCTGCTCGGCGACGGAGCGGCGCTGGCGTCCAGCCACATTGAGAACGGCGTTTGCTACGTGGAGCTCAGCGGCGTGGGCGAGGAGAACCGCGCCCTGACGCTGGATGCCCTGCGGCTGTCGCTGCTCTCGCTCGACGGCGTGGACGAGGTGCGCCTGCGCATTGACGGCGAGCCGGCGGAGCCGCCGCAGAACTGAAAAGGAGATACCGATATGAAGCTGATGGTGATCGACGGCAATTCGATCCTCAACCGCGCCTACTACGGCATCCGCCCGCTGACGACGCGCGAGGGCTTCTATACCCACGCCATCTATGGCTTTCTGACCACAATGAAGCGCCTGACGGACGAGGAAAAGCCGGACGCGCTGTGCGTCACCTTCGACCGGCGGGAGCCGACCTTCCGGCACAAGGCGTTTCCCGCGTACAAGGCGCAGCGCAAGGGAATGCCGGAGGAGCTGGCGATGCAGCTGCCCGTGCTCAAGGACGTGCTGGACGCGATGAACATCCCGCGCTACGAGCTCCCCGGCTACGAGGCGGACGACCTGCTCGGCACGATCTCGCGCAAATGCGAGGCGGCGGGCTGGGACTGCGCCGTCGTCACCGGCGACAAGGACAGCCTGCAGCTTGTCACCGGACATACGACGGTCAAGCTGGTGTCGACCCGCATGGGACAGACCACGACACGGGACATGACGCCGGAGGCGTTCCGCGCCGAATACGGCTTCGACCCCGTTCACATCATTGATCTCAAGGCGCTCATGGGCGACAGCAGCGACAACTATCCCGGCGTCCCCGGCGTCGGCGAGAAGACCGCGCTCGAGCTGGTGCGCAGGTATAGCAGCATCGACGCGCTTTACAGCGCTCTGCCGGACGTTGACGCGAAGCCCGCCGTGCTCCGGAAGCTGGCGGAGGGGGAGGAGAGCGCGCGACAGAGCTTCCGCCTGGCGACGATCCTGACCGACGCGCCGCTGGACTTCGACCCCGCCGCCAATCTGCGCAAGGCGCCGTCCGACGCGCTGTATCCGCTGTTCCTGAAGCTGGAATTCAACAAGCTCATCGAGGCGTGGAAGCTGAACGCGCCTGCGGATGTGCCGGAGATCGGTTCCGAACCGCCGGAGCTTACCGTCGCCGTCGAAACGGTGACGGATGAGGCGCGCGCCGGCGCGCTGCTCGCCCGCTGGCGGGAAGCCGATCATGTGACGCTGCTGGCGCTGCCCGACCTCTCCGGCGTCATCGTGGACTGCGGGGACGTTTCCGCCGAGCTGTTCGCCGACCGTTACGCGGGCGACTGGAACGCCCTGCTGCGCGCCCTGTTCACCGGGGACGTCCGCAAGGTCTCCCACAACGTCAAGGACCTCATGCGCGCGCTGCTGGAAAACGGACTGCCCATCGAGGGCTTTGCCTTTGACACGGCGCTTGCGGCGTACCTGGCGGACGCGACGGCGGGGAGCTATGACGTCGACAGGCTGTTTGTGTCCTACTTTCACCGGGAGCTGTGCAAGCCCGCCTACCTGGAGAAGGAAGCGTTCTCCCCTCTGGGCGACCGCGCGGCGGCGGAGACGGCGTTCCACAGCCACACCGCCGCAGTGGAGGCGCTGTATGAGGCGCTCGCTCCAGTCCTGGAGGAACGGAGCCTGCACGAGCTGTATTATGACGTGGAGCTGCCGCTGTGCGCGGTGCTCGCCCGGATGGAGACGGTGGGCTGCCTCGTGGACCGCAAGGCGCTGGCGGAGTTCGGCGGGCAGATGGAGCGGCGCACGCGCGCGCTGGAGCAGCGCATCTACGACGCGGCGGGCGAGACGTTCAACATCAACTCCCCCAGGCAGCTCGGCGCGATCCTCTTTGAAAAGCTGGCGCTGCCCCACGGCAAGAAGACGAAAACCGGCTGGTCCACCAACGCGGACGTGCTGGAAAAGCTGCGCTGGGAGACGCCCATCGTGGCGGACGTGCTGGAATACCGGCAGTACGCGAAGTTCAAGTCCACCTATTGCGACGGATTGCTGAAGGTCATCGCGCCCGACGGGCGCATCCACACCAGCTTCCAAATGACCGTCACGGCGACGGGACGGCTTTCGTCCACGGAGCCGAATTTGCAGAACATCCCGACGCGCACGGAGCTTGGCAGCGAGTTCCGGCGCATGTTCGTCCCCGCCGAGGGCTGCGTGCTCGTGGACGCCGATTACAGCCAGATCGAGCTGCGCCTGCTCGCCCACATCGCGGACGATAAGACGATGCAGGAGGCGTTCCAAAGCGGCGAGGATATCCACACCGTCACCGCCTCGCAGGCGTTCGGCGTCCCCGCCGGGGAGGTGACGAAGGAGCTGCGCTCCCACGCCAAGGCGGTCAATTTCGGCATCGTGTACGGCATCTCCGCCTTCTCGCTCGCGCAGGACATCGGCGTCACGGTTGCGGAGGCGAAGGCGTATATCGACAGCTATCTCGCGCGCTTTTCCGGCGTGCGGCACTATATGACCGACGTGGTGGAGCGGGCGAAAGCGGCGGGCTACGTCGAAACGCTGATGCACCGCCGCCGCGCGCTGCCCGAGCTTGCGGCGAGCAATTTTCAGACGCGCTCCTTCGGCGAGCGGGTGGCGCTGAACATGCCCATTCAGGGCACGGCGGCGGACATCATAAAGCTCGCCATGGTGCGCGTGGATGAGCGCCTGCGCGAAGAGGGGCTGCGCGGCAGGCTCATTTTGCAGGTGCACGACGAGCTGATCGTCGAGTGCCCCGAGGAGGAGGCGGCGCGCACCGCCGCGCTGGTGGAGGAGGAGATGGAGCGCGTGATGACGCTCTCGGTCCCGCTGACCGCCGAGGCGCACTGGGGCAAAAACTGGCTGGAGGCAAAGGGATGAAGGAGAAGCTGAAACGGTTTTGGGAAGAGTGGGAAATCAAGACCCTGCTGCATCTTTTTGCCGCTCTTGCGATTCTCTGCGTTCTCGTGCTGCTGAGCTGTACGCTGGGGGAGGACGGGTCCTTTGAGTGGGGGTATGTATGGGTGCTCTTTCTTGTGCTCTGTATCACCATGCCGGTCGTGGCGGGCGTTTTTTTCGTGATGATGTCCGAGAAGGTGAAGAGGAAGCGTGAGCAGCACGCGCGGGGAAAAAGCGCCCGCGAATACTACGCGAGGGAACACAGGCGGGACGAGGAGGAGCGGCGCGCCTTCTACAGCGAGGAGGAGCTTTCCGCTGTTGACAGCTATCTGGCGGAGGCGTTCGGCGATTCCATCTGTAAATTCTACGACGCGGACACGCAGGGCATCCGGCTTGACGTCGCGGTTGCCGAGCCGGAGGAGGAGCGGAATTTCTACACGCTCAGCACCGTCGGCATGGGCGCGCACCGGATGTCCGTGCCGCCGTCGCTCGCGGAGTAAAACCGGTCCTTCGCGGAGCTGACCATGCTGCTGCCGCCGGACTGGGATTTGATGAACGATACCTGGCCGTTCCGTATCCTCAGGGGGACGGCGCGGCTGCCCTTCGCGGAGTTCGAGCATATCGGCCTCGGCAGCGCCTATGGCGGGGCATATATGGAGGGGACGGGCTTTTACGGCGTCCTGGCGGGACCGGCGTTCACACGCGGCGCCGGTACGCGCCTGATGCTGCCGAGCGGGAAAATCGTCAACTTTTATCTGCTGCTGCCGATTTATGCCGACGAGTGGGACTATATGGAGCGCATGGGCTCGCTCCGGCTTTGGAACCGCTTCGCCAGACGCTTTTCGGGCGATTTTACCGTGCGTCCGGGGCGCCGTTCCTGCGTGGGCGAACGCTGGTTCGAGGAGGACATCGAGCCCTTTGCGTGGAACAGGACGGCGGAGGGCTTCGAGCTGGTTCTGGACGATGTGAGCTGGCGCTCGGAGATCATCGAGCAATATGGGTATCCGGCGAACGGGCACGGCTGGCGGGAGATCGCCGAGCGGTTTGCCGTGTCCGCCGGGGAACGGCCGGAGGCGTCCATTTTGTTCGACGGAACGGAGGCGCGCTTTGCCGCCCGCTGCCGGGACGAGGAAACGCTGCGCTCGTTCGCGCTCGCGTTCCGCTTCATGTGCGGGGACGACGGAGCGCTGAACCGGCTGCTGAAAGAGGATGATTGAATGGAGCATTTGAAAAAGAGGGTCCGCGTCGTGCCGATGACGCGCGACCATCTGGACGAGGTGGCGGCGCTGGAGCGCGTGTGCTTCGCCACGCCGTGGTCGCGCAATATGCTCGCCGAGGAGTTGGACAACGCGGCGGCGGCGTACCTCGTCGCCCTGGACGCGGAGGACGGCGGCGTCGTCGGCTACGCGGGGCTGCTCGTCGTTGCGGACGAGGGCTATATCACCAACGTCGCCGTGCGTCCGGAATCCCGCCGCGCGGGCGTCGCCTCCGCGCTGCTGGACGTGTTCGTGCGCTTTGCCGAGGGAAATCGCCTCGCGTTTCTGACGCTGGAGGTGCGCGCGTCGAACTACGGCGCCATTGCGCTCTACGGCAGCCGGGGCTTTCGCGGCGTGGGGCGCAGGCCGAATTACTACGAGCACCCGCGCGAGGACGCAATCATCATGACAAGGGAGTTTACGGAAAATGGAACTGAAGCTGCCGACGGAGGCACAGCTCAAGGCGGCCTATGAGCGCGACCTGGAGCCGTCGTTTCCGGCGTCGGAGCGGAAGCCGCTCAAAGAAATGCTTGCGGAAATGCGCCGGGGGGAGTATCATCCATGGTGTCTGTTCGACGGCGGCGACATCGTGGGCGAGGCGTTTGCCTGGACGCACGTTCCCGGCTATGTGCTGTTCGACTATCTCTGCGTAACGGAAACGCGGCGCAACGACGGGCTTGGTTCAACGCTCATTAAAAAGCTCATCGAGGCGGAGCGCGGCAGCGTGCTGTTCGGCGAGGCGGAGATCCCCGCTTACGCGCCCGACCCCGCCATGGCGGAGCGCCGCCTCGCCTTTTATCGGCGCAACGGCGCGAAAACAGCGGACTATGACGTATGCGAGTTTGGCGTGCCGTACCACACACTCTACTGGGCGGAGCGGACGGTGAACGAGGACGAGCTGAGCGCCGCCCACGCCGCGTACTACCGCAGCGCGCTGCCCGCGCCGGTGTATAAGCGGTTCATTCGCATCCCGTGGGAGCCGTCTATGGGCAGACCGACTTTTATTCCGTGGTTAGGACAAAAATATAATGAAAATACTGGCATTTGAGTCCTCCTGCGACGAGACCGCCGTCGCCGTCGTCGAGGACGGACGCAGAATCTTATCCGACGCCATTGCCTCGCAGGCGGACATGCACGCGCTCTACGGCGGCGTCGTGCCGGAGATCGCCTCGCGCAAGCACGTCGAGGCGATTGCCGCGCTGACGGAGCGCGCGCTTGCCGACGCGGGCATGACGAAGAAAGACGTCGACGCCGTGGCGGCGACCTATGCGCCGGGGCTCATCGGCGCGGTGCTGGTGGGGCTGAACTTCGCCAAATCCGTCGCGTGGGCGCTGCGCGTGCCGCTGATTCCCGTGCACCACATCCGGGGGCACATCGCGGCGAACTACCTCGCGTTCCCGGAGCTGGAGCCGCCGTTCCTCGCGCTGTGCATGTCCGGCGGCAACACGTTGCTGGTGGACGTGGCGGGCTACACGGACTTCCGGCTCGTCGGCGCGACGCGGGACGACGCAGCGGGCGAGTGCTTCGACAAGGCGGCGCGCGTGCTGGGGCTTCCGTACCCCGGCGGAAAGCCGATGGACGAGCTGGCGCGCCAAAGCGAGGGCGGCGTCTATGCCCTGCCGCGCGCGAAGATTGACGGGCACGAGCTGGACATGAGCTTTTCCGGGCTCAAGACGGCGGTGGTCAACCTTGCCCACAACGCGGAGCAGACGGGAAGACCGCTGGACCGCGCCGCGCTGGCGCGGGATTTCACCCGTGCGGTGTCGGACGAGCTGGTGCCGCGCACGATCCGCGCCGCGCAGCTGTGCGGACGCAGGACCGTCGTCGCCGCCGGCGGCGTGGCGGCGAACTCGTTTCTCCGCGCCGACCTGCTTGCCGCCTGCGAGCGGGCGGGGTGCAGGCTCTATCTCCCGCCCATGTCGCTGTGCGGCGACAACGGCGCGATGATCGGCGCGCAGGGGTATTACGAATACATGGCGGGCGCGCGTGCGGACTGGTCGCTCAACGCCTACGCAACCAGAGAGATCGACGATCCGATCGTTGATGATTAAAGAATCAATAAAGGAAGAAGGAAGAAAGCAATGAAACCGAAAGCAAATCCCCGCGCGCTCCTGCCGGTGCTGGTGTTCCTGGTGCTTTATCTGGGGCTCGGCATCCTGTTCGAGTACATCCTGAAAATCCCAATGGGCTTCTACTCCATCCCCATCGTGGTCGTGTTCCTCGTGGCGCTGCTGGTCGCGTGCCTCCAGAACAAGGCGCTGAGCTTTGACGGCAAGCTCGACGTCATGGCGCGGGGCGTGGGCGACAAGAACATCCTGACGATGGTCCTGATCTTCCTGGCCGCCGGCGTCTTCGTCGGCGTGACGGGGCGCTCCAGCGCCGAGGCGGTGGCGTACTTCCTGCTGTCGGTCACGCCCGCGCGGGCGGCGGTGGCGGTGCTGTTCGCCGCGTCCTGCTTCGTCTCCACGGCGATGGGCACCTCCGTCGGCACGATCTCGCTCATCACGCCGATCTCGGTCGCGGTGGCGGAGATCAGCGGCTTCCCGCTGCCGCTGTGCATCGGCTCCGTCATGGGCGGCGCCATGTTCGGCGACAACCTGTCCTTTATCTCCGACACCACCATCGCCGCCTGCAACACGCAGGGCTGCGAAATGCGCGACAAGTTCCGCGCCAACTTCAAGATCGCCCTGCCCGCCGCGCTGGCGACGCTGGTGCTGATCCTCGTGACGGGCAGCTCCAACCTTGCCCAGATCGAGATACCCGACTACAACCTGCTTCTGCTCATCCCCTACGTGCTGGTGCTTGTGGGCGGCATCGCGGGCATGAACGTGTTCGTCGTGCTGCTGGCCGGGATTCTCTCCGGCTGCGTCATCACGCTCGCCACCGGCACGGTGGGCGCGCTCGACCTGCTGGGCAACATGGGCGCGGGCGCGAGCGGTATGTTCGAGACGATCATGGTCACGATCCTCGTGTCCGCCATGTGCGCCCTGATGCGCGAGTACGGCGGCTTTGAGGCGCTGCTGTCCTTCATCCGCCGCGTGTTCAAGGGCGCGGTGGGCGGACGCCTCGGCGTCGGACTGCTCGTCGGCGCGATGGACATCGCCACCGCCAACAACACCGTCGCCATCGTCATGGCGGGCCCCATCGCCAAGCAGATCAGCGACGAGTATGGCATCACGCCCAAGGAGAGCGCGTCCCTGCTGGACACCTTCTCCTGTATCTTCCAGGGCGTCATCCCCTACGGCGCGCAGATGCTCGTCGCCATCTCGCAGGCGGCGGTGCTGGGCGCGACGGTTTCTGCCTTTGAGATCATCCCCTGCCTGTTTTACCCGTACCTGCTGTGCGTCAGCTCGCTGGCGTTTATCCTCATCGGCGCGGGCAAAAAGCGCAAGTGATCCGCAACGAAGCAAGGAGCCCGGGCGAACGCTCGGGCTCCTTGTTCACGTTTGCCCGTCCCGCGTCATAGCATGGTGGGAAAGGGGCGGTGCGAAGTGGAAACGATCGGATTCCTCGGCGGCGACGCGCGCATGGCGTACCTCGCGCGGATGCTGGCGGAGGACGGGTTTGAGGTAAAAACGTGGAGCCTTGCGGGCGCGGAGGAGTGCAAGCCCAGCGAGGCGATGGCGGCGGAGCGGGTGATCCTGCCTGTTCCGCTGCAGCGGGACGGGCGGCTCAACGGAACGCATCTGCCGCTGGACGACCTGTGGCAGCGCCTTTCGCCGACGCAGCGCGTCTATGCCGGGGGCGTGCCCGCCGCCACGCGGGAGCGGGCGGAGGCGCTGGGACTGCGCCTGATCGACTACTATACCGACGAGGCGCTGGCGGTGCGCAACGCCGTGCCGACGGCGGAGGGCGCGGTCGCGGCGGCGATGGCGCGCATGAGCGTCACGCTGCACGGCGCGCGCGTCCTCGTGCTCGGCTTCGGGCGCGTCGGCAGGCTGCTTGCCCGCGACCTAGCCGCCTTGGGCGCGTCTGTCACGGTCAGCGCGCGCCGGTTCGACGATTTTGCGTGGATCGACGCGCTGGGCTATCGCGCCCTGCACACGCGGCGGCTGGACGGGAGGCTGGGCGCGTTCCGCGCGATTTTCAACACCGTGCCGGACATGGTGCTTGACGACGCGCTGCTTGCCCAGCTGCGGTCGGACTGCGTGCTCATCGAGCTGGCGTCCCGCCCGGGCATCGACGCGGACGCGGCGCGCGCGTGGGGGCTCGACTTCGTCGCGGCGGGCGGACTGCCCGGCAAGGTCGCTCCGGAGACGGCGGCGCTTGCGCTGCGGGAGGCCCTGTATCGTATTTGGGAGGATGAGACATGAAGCTGGGATTTGCGATTTGCGGCTCGTTCTGCAACCACGCGCGGGTCATGGAGGAATACGAGCGGCTTGCCGCGAAGCACGAGCTGATCCCGATCCTCACGGACAACGCGGCGGGCTGCGACACGCGCTTCGGCTCGGCGGAGCGCTTTGTCGAGCGCCTGGAGACCCTTGCGGGGCGGCGCGCGGTGACAAGCATTGTGGAGGCGGAGCCGCTGGGACCCACCAACGCCATGGACGCGCTGACCGTCGCGCCCTGTACGGGCAACACGCTTGCCAAGCTGGCGGCGGGTGTGACCGACAACGCCGTGACCATGGCGGTCAAGTCGCACCTGCGCAACGGCAAGCCCGTCGTCCTCGCGCTCGCCACGAACGACGGGCTCGCGGCAAGCGCGGTCAACATCGGCGCGCTGCTCAACCGCAAGCACTACTACTTTGTCCCCTTCGGACAGGACGATCCCGCGCGGAAGCCGACCTCGCTGGTCGCGGACTTCTCGCGGCTTGAGGAAACCGTTGCGGCGGCGCTGGCGGGACGGCAGCTCCAGCCGATCCTGCTGTAGCTGACAAGCCGGGAGAACGGGCGTATTCATTATACAAAGGAGACTGCGGCATGAACAAAATCGAAACAAAACGGCTGGTCCTCTATCCCGCCGCGCGGGAGCAGATGGAGGCGATGATCGCCGCCGAGCGGGACGACGAGCTTAAGGCGGCGTACGCGCAGATGCTGGACGGCTGTCTGCGGCGCCCCGACCTTTGGAGCTGGTACGCGATGTGGATGATCGAGCGGCGGGACGGGACGCACGTCGGCGACCTGTGCTTCAAAGGGCTGGGCGCGGACGGCGTCGTCGAAATCGGCTACGGGATCCGGGAGGAGCATCAGGGCCGGGGCTACGCGACCGAGGCGGTGGAGGCTGCCGTCCTGTGGGCGCTGCGCGACCCGCGCGTGAGCGCCGTGGAAGCGGAGGCGGAGGAGAGCAACCTCGCCTCCATACGGGTGCTGGAAAAATGCGGCTTCGTCCCCAACGGAACGCTTGGCGAGGAGGGGCCGCGCTATACCCTGAAAATATAAAATGACGTGTCGCAGAATGATGCTGTTCTGCGACACGTCATATTCATATAGTCAGCCGGTGCGCGTAACGGCGCCCCGAGGGCGGCGTTTTCATGTGGCGCGCTCTTTTTCTTTATCGAACCAGTATTCCCGGAACAGCTTGTACTGCGCGTGATCGACGCGCGCGATGCGGTACAGCCGCTTGAGGTTGAAGTCGGCGGGGTTCATCAGCGTGCGCTCCGCCTTGAGCGTTTTGAGCTCCGCCCGGAGCGCGGGGTCGGTGACGTAGCGGTTCAGGATGCCGCGCGGCACGTTTGACCACAGCGCGACCTTGTGGTTTAAGACACAGTCCCCGCGCCTGCCGAACACCACGTCGTCGGCGAAGAGCTTCATGGCGTTGATGCCCGCCGTGCGGACAAAGTAGCTGCTGCGCCCCGGACGCGGGTTGATCTCGAAGAGCAGATAACGCCCCGTGCGGCGGTCGTACTTCATGTCGATGTTTGCGAAGCCGACGTAGCCGATCTCCTCCAAAAACGCCTTCATCCGTGCATACAGCGCGTCGTCGCCGCGTGAGATCACGGCGGCGTAGTTCCCTGCGGACTTGGGGTCGTAGTATTCCAGCACCGGCTGGCCGAGACACATCATGCGCACCCTGCCGTCCGCGTCGGAATAGCTGTTGAGCACCCGCATCGCGCCGTCCCCGCCGGGGACAAACTCCTGCAAAATGAGCTTGCCGCGATAGTCCGAGCGGTTCATGGCGGCGATCATGGCGCGGTATTCCTCCGGCGTGTCGAAGAAGAAGACCTTTTTCTGCCCCTCGAAGTGGCAGCGCAGATAGTCGGTGGCGTTGCTGTTTTCCGGCTTGACCACGATGGGGAAGCCAAAGGGCAGGCGCTCCAGCACGCTCTCGCGCTCGTGGGGCGCGGCGACGGCGGTCTTGGGATAGTCCATGCCATGCGCGGCGCAGAGCGCATAGAAGCGGTCCTTGGTGTCAAATGTGTCCAGCAGGGCGGCGCTGTTGAAGCGGTTGGCAATCAGCCCCTCGAAGCGGTCGTAGTGCCGGCACAGCAGCAGCGCATAGTAGTCCGAGCAGGGGACGACGAGCTGCTTGTCATACGCGCCCGCGCTGCGGCGCAATACGCCGAGCAGCGCGTCAGGGAACACATCCTCGCGCTCAAAGCCGTCTATGACCTCCAGATTAAACAGGCGGCTGTCCCGCGTCGGGGCGAGCGGGATGGTGCACAGCACCAGCGGGCGCACGCCGTACGCCTCGCGGAACAGCCGCGCCGTGCCGTAGGCGTTCTCGTCGCTGCCGAGGATGATCGGCAAAAACGCTTTCTTTGCCATATCGCGCCTCACGGGTGCCGCTCGTCGTAGGTCCTGAGGTGCGCGAGCGTCATCTGCACGTCGGAGGGATACGGCACGAAGGCGTTGCCGCGCTTCATGTATTCCTCCTCGCCCTTGCCGGTGAGCAGGATGACGCGGGGCGCGTCCCCCTCGCAGATGGCGCGGCGGATGCACTCGTTGCGATCCTCGCAGACCAGATGCGGCGCGTCGACGTGTTTTTCGATGTCGGCGGCGATCTGGTCAAACGGCTCCTCGCCGCTGTCCTCCTCGGTGATATAGACGAAGTCGCAGTTCTGCCCGCTCAGCTCGCCGAGATCCTTGCGCCGCTGGAGCGCGTGGGACCCGGGGCAGCCGAAGATCGAGATCATGGACTTGCCGGGGTACTCCGCGCGCGTCGAGCGGAACAGCGCGTCGAAGCTCATGCGGTTGTGCGCGTAGTCCACGATGACGGTGACCTTCTTGTCGCGGCTCTCGTAGACCTGCATCCGTCCGCTTGCCCGCGCCACGCGGAGACCGCGCCGGACGCTTTCCTCCGGAATGTCGAGCGCCATCGACATGGCAATCGCGGCGAGGGCGTTGGACACGTTGAACAGCCCCGGCATCGTGATGGAGAACACGCCGTGATACTTGGGCGAGCGCACGCTGAAGTACAGCCCGTCCGCGCGCTTTTCGACCTTTTCGCAGTACACGGTGTCGCTTTCGTGTGAGCCGAAGGTGATGAGCTCGCAGCGGCCCCTGGCGTACTCGACCGCGTGCTCCATATGCTCTGCGTCCGTGTTGACGCAGCCGAGGCGGCACTGGTCGAAGATCATCCGCTTCGAGGCGAAGTAGTCCTCAAAATCCGGATGCTCGATGGGGCTGATGTGATCCTCGCCGATGTTCAGGAACGCGCCCACGTCAAAGGTCATGCCGCGCACGCGGCCGACCTTGAACGACTGGCTCGACGCCTCCATGACGAGGTGCGTGATGCCGCTGTCCAGTGCGTGCTGAAAGTGCTCGTACAGCTCCAGAACCTCCGGCGTCGTAATGTGCGACTCCTCGCAGACCACGCCGTCGTAGGTGTCGATGGACGAGATCAGCGCGCAGTCGGGCTTCCCCTGCGCGGAGAGCCAGTCGTTGAGGATGTAGCGCATGTAATACGCCGTCGTGCTCTTGCCCTTGGTGCCGGTGATGCCGACCGTGACCAGCTTGTCCGTTACATTATCATAATAGAGGCGGCCGAGCGTTACGAGCGCGCGCCGAATGTCTCTGACGAGCAGGCAGGGCGCATCCACGCCGTAGGCGCGCTCCGCAACGTAGGCGACCGCCCCGCGCGCAAGCGCGTCGCGCAGGTAGTCCTCCTTGAAGTGCGCGCCCTTGCAAAGGAAAAGCGCCGTGCCGGTTATTGCTCGGTTGTCATAGTGAAAGCAGTCGATGACCGTCCGCGCCAGCGCGTCGCTCACGGTGGAGCAGGTGAGCAGATCGGCGTCGCGCAGCGCGTCGATGTAGGCTTGCAGGCAATGGAGTGCGTTCAAGGTCCAGCGCCCCTTTCGTGTCAATATAGAAACAGTATAACACCCTTTGGCAGATTTTACAAGCGTGACTGTGCGTTTTGCACGGCGACAGCATTTACTTTTGCGCAAAGACGCGGTCAAGAGAGAAATTGT
>CAMKFK010000017.1 GCA_946411835.1 uncultured Clostridia bacterium | reverse complement strand
GGCGGACTCGGGACTTTCACCCGTTAGAACGTGCGCTCGCCGGGCGCACGCGCAAACAGGAACCGGCTGACGTCCAGTCAGCCGGTTCCTGACCATCCGATGAGCAATATGATGGGATAAATGAGAAAAACCAAAAGAAACAGCGCGACGATGAGCTTGCCAAACAAATCCCTCAGTTTCATGCGAAATGTCTCCTGTGATGGATAATAAAACAAAAATTTTTTATTATTATACAGCATTCTTGTGCGACACGCAAACACATTTTTTCTTGCGCTGACGCGCTAAAGTGCTATAATACAGGAAGATGATAAGGGGGGCGCGCCCTGAAACGCGAGAGAGGGAACAACATGAAAGAAATGAGCAGACGCAACAAGCTCTTCACCGAATCGGTCATCCGCCGTATGACGCGCATTGCAATCGCCAACAATGCCATCAACCTGTCTCAGGGCTTCCCTGATTTCGACCCGCCCAAGGCGATCACCGACCGTCTGGCGGAGATCAGCGCCATCGGACCCCATCAGTACCCCATCACGATGGGCGCGCCGAACTTCCGCCGCGCGCTGTGCAAGAAGTGCGGGCGCTTCATGGGGCGCTCGCTCGACCCTGAGACGGAGGTCGTCGTCACCATTGGTTCCACCGAGGCGATGGTGGACACCATCTTCGCGCTGACCAACCCCGGCGACAAGGTCGCCCTGTTCAGCCCGTACTTTGAGAACTACCACGCCCAGCTCATTCTTGCGGACTGCGAGCCGATCTACATCCCGCTCGTACCGCCGTCCTTTGGCTTTGACGCAAACGTTCTTGAGGATGCGTTCAAACAGGGCATCAAGGCGATCCTGATCTGCAACCCGTCCAACCCCAGCGGCAAGGTCTTCACCTATGACGAGCTGAAGCTCATCGCCGACCTCTGCATCAAGTACGACGTGTACGCCATTATGGACGAGCCCTATGAGCATATCGTCTACGACGACAACAGGCACATCTACATGAACTCTCTGCCCGGCATGTGGGAGCGCACGGTCAGCTGCTCCAGTCTGTCCAAGACCTACTCCATCACCGGCTGGCGCCTCGGCTACGCCATCGCGCCGAAGGAGATCATGGTCCGCATCAAGCAGTACCACGATTTCAACACCGTCGGCGCGGCGTCCCCGCTGATGGAGGCGGCGGTCGTTGGCCTGGAAATGCCGGACAGCTATTACGTCGAGTTCCAGGCGCACTACGCCCACATGAAAAAGCTCTTCACCGACGGTCTTCGCAATCTCGGCATTCCGTTCACCGATCCGCAGGGCACCTACTTCACGCTGGTTGACATCGGCCCGTACATGAAGAAGGGGCAGACCGACGTGCAGTTCTGCGAGGAGATGGCGGTGAAGGTCGGCGTCGCCTGCGTGCCCGGCACGTCGTTCTTCCGCGAGGATGTGCAGAACATCGTCCGCGTCCACTTTGCCAAGAAGGACGAGACGCTCATCGAGGCGCTCAACCGTCTCGAAGGGCTCAAGACCAAGATGGCGTAACCGCATAGCCGACCATTCAACGAAAAGGACGCGCTCGCCGCGTTCTTTTCATGCATTACGGCGAGAAACATACATTGACACCCGTCCGTTTATCTTATACAATGCGACGGAAACCATACAAACGGAGAACAGCATGGAAACAAGCCCGATTCTGGAATTGCGCGGCATTACCAAGAGCTATGACGGGACGGCTGTCCTGCGGGGCATCGACCTGAGCGTCCGGGAGGGGGACTTCGTCACCCTGCTGGGCGCGTCGGGCTGCGGAAAGACGACCATCCTGCGCATCATCGCGGGATTGACCGCGCCGGACGGCGGACAGGTGCTCCTGCAGGGGCGAGACGTAGTCAACGAGCCCCCGGAAAAGCGCGACGTGAACACCGTGTTCCAAAGCTACGCGCTTTTTCCGCACATGACGGTTTGGCAGAACGTTGCCTACGCGCTCAGGATCCGGGGAGTGGACAAGCGTGAGATCGAGACGCGCGTCCGTGACGCGCTTGCCATGGTGCAAATGGACGGCAGCGGGAAAAAGACGCCCGCCCAGCTCTCCGGCGGACAGCGGCAGCGCGTCGCCATTGCCCGCTCGCTCATCAACCACCCGAAGGTGCTTTTGCTTGACGAGCCGCTCGGCGCCTTGGATTTGCAGCTCCGGCGACAGATGCAGTATGAGTTGAAGAAGCTCCAGCAGCAGCTCGGCACGACCTTCGTTTACGTCACGCACGATCAGGAGGAGGCCATCAATATGTCCGACCGGATCGTTGTGCTGCGCGGCGGCCGGATCGAGCAGCAGGGCGCGCCCAACGACGTGTACGACCGCCCGCGCACCAGCTACTGCGCGCAGTTTGTCGGCTCCGCCAACGTGCTGCGCGGCGCGGCGGTCGAGCGGTGCGGCGACGCGGTGCTGCTGCGTTCGGACTGCGGAACCATGCTCGCGCAGCCGGACGAATTGCCCCTTCGGACCGGCGAGCTGCTGACGCTCGCCGTGCGGGGGGAGAACATCGCCATCTCGCGCGAGCCGTCGGAGGTCTGTATTTCCGGCGTTGTAGAGGCAAACAGCTTTACAGGCGGGATGCTCCGCATCCCCGTCCGCCTCTGCGACGGGAGCGAGATCGTCATCACGCGGCAGGGCATCCACTTCGACTTTGCCGTCGGGGAGACCGTCTACCTCCGCTGGGATGCCGGCGCCGCCGTGCTCGTGGATCGGGAGGCGGGCGCATGAGAAAGGAAAAGTGGTGGCTCTGCGTCGTCCCGCTCTACGCCTTCACGCTGGTGTTCGTGCTCGGACCCGCGCTTTACATGGTCGCGGTCAGCTTCGCGCAAAACACCGCCGGGACGGGTTTTCGCTGGGCATTCACGCTGGAAAACTTCGCGCGGCTGCGCGATCCGGTGTATCTCCGCTGCTTCCGCGAGTCGTTTCGCCTTGCGCTTGCCGCGACTGCGCTCAATCTGCTCATTGGCTACCCCTTCGGCTATTGTATGGGGCGGCTGGGCGCGCGGGGGAAGCGGATCGTGATGTTCCTCATCATGGTCCCGTTTTGGACAAGCTCGCTGATCCGGCTCTACGGCTGGATTATCCTCCTGCAGGCAAAGGGCGCGCTCAACAGCGCGCTCATCCGGCTGGGGCTCATTGACGAGCCGCTGAAGATTCTCTACAGCTATCCCGCCGTGCTCATCGGCATGGTCTACGCGCTGCTGCCGTTCATGATCCTCGCGGTTTACACCAGCGTTGAGAAGATGGACTGGACGCTGGTGGAGGCGGCGCGCGACCTTGGCGCGTCCCCGGCGCGCGCGTTTCTCACGGTCACGCTGCGCCTGACGCTGCCGGGGCTGATGAGCGGCGTGATCCTGACCTTTGTGCCGTCGATGGGGCTGTTCTTTATCGCGGATATCCTCGGCGGGAACAAGATCGTGCTCGTCGGCAGTCTGATCCAGGATCAAATGACGCGCGGCGGCAACCAGCCCTTTGCGGCGGCGCTGGCGCTGGTGCTTGCCGTCATGACGACGCTGCTGCTCTGGCTCTACCGGCGCCTGACCGGCACAAGCGAATTGGAGGGGATGTTCGGATGAAACGACGCTTCTCTTTCTCCAAGCTGTATCTTGCCCTTGTGCTGCTTGTCACTTATCTGCCGCTTGCGGTCGTGGTGCTCTTCTCGTTCAACGACGCCAAGCTGCCCGTGGCCTGGAAGGGCTTTTCGTGGCGCTGGTACGCCGCGCTGCTGCGCGACGGCGCGCTGATGGAGGCGCTGCGCAACAGCCTGATCCTGGGCTTCGTCAGCGCGCTGGCCGCCGCTGTCATCGGCACGCTGGGCGCGCTGGGCATGGCGCGGGTACACTACCGCTCCAAGGGCATGATGGAATACCTCTCCACCGTTCCGATCATGCTGCCGGAGATCATCCTCGGCATGGTGTTCATGGCGTTCTTTTCGCTGCTGCGTCTGCCGTTCGGCTGGACGACGCTCGTCATCGCACACACCTCGTTCTGCATCCCCTACGTTTTTCTGATGGTCAAGGCGCGGCTCGTCGGCATTGACAAGTCTCTGGAGGAGGCGGCGCGCGACCTTGGCGCGTCCCCGGTGCGCGCGTTCTTTGATGTGACGCTGCCGCTGATCCTGCCCGCTGTGCTGTCCGGCTGCATCCTCTCCTTCGCCATGAGCTTCGACGATGTGGTGATCAGCATCTTTGTCAACGGCCCCACGCTCTCGACCCTGCCGATCAAGGTCTACACACAGCTGCGCACCGGCGTCACGCCGGAAATCAACGCGCTGTGCACACTCATTCTCATCGCGGTGATCCTGGTCCAGCTTCTTTCCGCCGCAGTCCGGCGGAGGCACAGATCATCCGATCCCGCCGGTTTACGAGGAGGACTTAACATGAAGAAACAACACATTGCGCTGCTTTGCGCCGTGCTGACGCTGCTGGGTCTGCTCTCCGGCTGCGGCAAGCGGGAGGAGACGAAAGAGCTGGTGCTCTACACCTGGGAGTCCATGTTCCCACAGGAGGTGCTCGACGAGTTCACCAGACGCACGGGCACAAAGATCGTCTACTCAAATTTCGACTACGACGAGACCATGCTCGAAAAGCTCAGCGCCGCCAAGGGCGGAGACTACGACGTGGTCATCGCCGACGACTACATCATCGAGCAGGCGGTGCAGGATGGGCTGGTGAGCGAGCTGGACAAGACCGCCGTCGCCAACTTCGGCAACATCAACCCGCTCTATCAGGGGCAGTTCTACGACCCGCAGGACAAGTACACCGTGCCCTACGGCGCGGGCATTCCGCTGATCGTCTATGATCCGTCGGCGGTGGACTTTGAGCTCAAGGGCTACAACGACCTCTGGAACCCCGCCCTGCGCGACGCTGTCGCCATCACGGCGAACTATCGCGTCATCAACGGCATTACGCTGCTCTCGATGGGGAAGAGCATGAACGAGGAGGACCTGGACGTCATCGCGCAGGCAGGGGCGAAGCTGCTCGACCTTGCGCCGAACATCCGTCTCATTCAGGATGACAACACGCAGGACGCGCTGCTCAACGGCGAGGCGTCCGTCGCATTCCTCTACACCTCGCAGGTGACGCAGGTGCTGTCCGAGAATCCCAACCTCCGTGTCGTCTATCCGGAGGAGGGGCTGGGCTTCGGCATCATGGCGGCGTTCGTGCCGGTCAACGCGCCGAACAAGTCGGCGGCGTTCGCGTTCCTCAACTACATTCTTGAGCCTGAGGTCAGCAAGGCGTGTATGGAGCACATCGGCTACTACAACACCACCGGCGCGGCGGACGGCATCGTCGATCCCTCGCTGGTCGTGCCGGGTTCCGTCTCCTCCGGCGAGATCATCCGGAACGTCTCCGAGGCGGCGAACGACGCCTACAACCGCAACTGGACGATCTTCCGCGACGCCTGCGGCCAGTGACATGAGCAAAAAGAAAACACCGGGAAGCAAGACTTTCCGGTGCTTTTTTTGTCAGTGCGGTCTTGTCGAATCGAACAAAATGATTTATAATGAACAAAAATCGAGTGCGAAGGGGGTTCATTTATGAAAGAGATGACGCTGCTCAATCAGGTTTTTGGGTACGATGCCTTCCGCTCCGGGCAGAAGGAGCTGATCGACGCGCTGCTGAACGGTCAGGATGTGATGGGCACGATGCCAATCGGAACGGGAAAGTCCCTCTGCTATCAGCTCCCCGCGCTGATGCTGCCGGGGCTGACGCTGGTCGTCACGCCGCCGAGCCCGCAAATCAGAGAAGAGATCACGGCGCTGCGTCGGGTGGGCGTCGCGGTGGCGTTTCTCGAAAACTCCCTGAGCCCCGAGCAGTATGCGGAGACGCTGCGCCGCATGAAGGCGGGCATATTCAAGATTCTCTATGTCGAACCGGAGCGCCTGTCGGATGAGGAATTTCTTGCGCTTTCGCAGAGCGTTGAGATTTCGCTCGTCGCTGTGGAGTAGGCGCACTGCGTGTCCGAGTGGGGGTATGATTATCGGCCGAGCTATCAGAACATCGCGGCGTTCTGCAAGTCGCTGCCCAAGCGTCCGCCTGTGGGCGCGTTCACCGCTTTGGCAACCAGAGAGGTCAAGCACGATATCGTCTATCTCCTCGGCTTGCACAGGCCGCTGCGCCTGACCAGGGGTTATGACCGCCCGAACCTCTACTTCGACGTCGAGCAGCCCACAAACAAGGACACGTGGGTCGCGAACTATGTTGCGTCCCATTCGGAGCAAAGCGGCGTCGTCTACTGCAGCACGCAGAAGCTCGTCGAAAAGGTCTGCGCGAAGCTCCAAAAACTGGGCTATGCCGTGACGAGCTGCCACGCGGGGATGGACGACGAAGAGCGCCGCGCCAATCAGGACGATTTTTTCTACGAGCAAGCCCGCGTCATGGTCACGACGGGGGAGTTCGCCATGAGCATCAACAAGCTGAACGTGAGCTACACGGTGCATTACAACATGCCCCCGAGCCTCGAGCGCTATTATCAGGAGGCGGGACGCGCCGGACGCGACGGTTCGCGGGCGGAATGCGTGCTGCTCTACGCGATGAGCGAAGTGCTCAACGCGAAAGACGCCATCGAAAACCGCCAAGAGGACGAGACGCTCTCCCCGGCGGAGCGCAAGCGCGCCCGTGAACGCGACCTGCAGCGTCTTCGCCGGATGGAGCGCTATGCCAAGTGCACCGAATGCCTTCGCCACGACATCCTCTGCTACTTTGGCGAGGAGTCGGCGGAATGGTGCGGCGAGTGCGGCAATTGCAACCAGGCTTGGGAAAAGGTCGATGTCACGACGGTGTCAAGGAGGATACTCTTCGGTGTAATGCGGATGGAACATCTTTTTTACTATGGCCGGACCGCCGTGCTGACCGCTCAGATGCTCTGCGGCAGCAAATCCCAGCAGGTGAAAAAGAGGGCGCTGGACCTGCAGCCGAACTATGGCGTTCTGAGCGAAATGACGCAGTCGGAGGTTCTCCGCTACATTGAATTTTTGGTGGACCACGGCTACATCAAATTGACCGATGGCGACCGAGAGAACGTGGCTGTCTCAGAGAAGGGAAGGCAGCTGATTAATGGAACCGATAAGGTGATCTGGTCCCGCAAGAGAGAACAGAATAAGGAGTCGGAGAAGCCCAAAGCGCCGAAGAAGCCCGACATACCGGAGAAGCCCAAAGCACCGGAGAAACCCGAAGCACCGGAGAAACCCGAGGTACTGGAGAAGCCCCAAGCGCCGGAGGAACCCGAAGTACCGGAGGAACCCGAGGTACCGGAGCAGCCCGAAGTACTGAAGCAGCCCGAAGTACCGGAGAAGCCCAAAACACCGGAGAAGCCCGAAGCACCGGAGAAACCCAAAGCACCGGAGAAGCCGCGCGAGTCTCCGCCGGCGGATGACGACATACTTGCCGCGCTGAAAAAGCTGCGCGCCGAGTTTGCCCGGAAGGAGGGCTTGCCCGCGTTCGCAGTGTTCAACAACACGACGCTCACGGAAATGGCGTCCAAACAGCCGGAGAACCTGACGGAGCTCCTGAGCATCAAAGGCGTCGGCGACAAAAAGGCGGAGCGCTACGGAAAGGAGTTCCTTGACTGCATCCGCGCGCGGAAGGAAAGCAAGTCATAGAACCCGGTCGGCTTTGCGTCAAGCTTCGTTGACCGGCTTGAGATTGGTATACGAGAAAGGGTGCGGCGGAAGCCGCACCCTTCTTTTGCGTGGCGAAGTCGGCAAAAACAGGCCAAATCGGTCTATAATCTGCGCCGCTCCGCTTTGATGATGGTTTCAATGATACCCTGCACCGCCTTGTTGACAGCGGGTTGGTACGCGATATCGAGCTGGGACAGCTTGCTCGAGGTCTCCGCCCATGCTTCGACGTTTAAGCTGTTCCCAAACAGAAGATAGTCGCTGCTGCATGACAGCACACGGCAGACGGTCATCAGCGAATCCACACTCAGCGTGGAATCGCCGTATTCAACGTTGGCGATAAAGCGCGGACTCAAGCCGCACAGCTCACCCAACCGCTCCCGCGTGTAGCCCGCATTCTCCCGCTTTTCCCGCAGCCTGCCTCCGATTTGCAGCTTTGTCGTGTCGTCCATCGGCGCAACACCTCCTGCCACAAGTTTAGTATGTGCAATTGGGTGTTGACAATGTGAAGACAAGGGGCGTAAAATATGAGATAACGAGTGTAACAAGGAGCGTCGGTCTATTTCATGCTGTTGACAATGGCGACGAGATGCCCCAGCTTTTCAGAATCGAGCTTCATTGCTTGATTCACCAATTTGTGCAGCCTTAACGGGCTTCTGTTTTCCAGATCAAAGAACTCCGCCTCCGAAACGCCCAAATACTCACAGATAAAGAAAAAGCAGGTCATGGACGGGAGGTTGACGCCATTTTCTATGTTGTTGATATAGCTGGCGCTCTGCCCGATGGATAAGCTCATGTCCCGCGCGGAAACTCCTTTGCCGATTCGCAGTTCGGCAAGTCGCTTCGCAAATTCCGCCTTATCCATGCTCCCCCCCCCTTTTTTTTGAAAGTAATCATACAATATGATTTTACATTTTTAACTACTTTAAAAAAATATCGCTTGACATATCTATTCGCGCAGGGTTATACTTCAGATATATCCAGTTTAATTAGATAATATTCAGCTTATTGCAAGTTGGAGGAACGACCATGCAAATATTGGAACATCAGACCTTGGAGCTGCACAACGTCCTGTCGTACCGCGCGAAGATGACGCAGCAGGAGCTGGCGGCGAAGTCGCAGGAGATTGAGCGGCTGCTACAAAACAGCGGCGCGAAGCGCGCGGCGAACGCGGTCACGGCGACCTTCGCCGTGGAGCAGGGCGCGGCGGGGCCGGTGATGGACATTGAGATCCTGCTGCCGCTGGACAGGGAGCTCACGCCGCCGGAGGGCTACGTCTGGAAGCCGCGCTTCTTGCTGACGAACGCGGTCGTCGCACGGCACGTCGGCAACCCCGCCACCTTGCAGGAGGCGGCGAACGCCATCAACGCCTACATCGCGGAGCATCGGCTCACGCCCATTACGGCGGGGTACAACGTGACCGTGAAGGAGGCGAAAACGCCGCTGGAGCTCGACGAGATGATCGTCGATATTTACGTCGGCGTCAGCCCGAATGTGCTGTAGGCGGTAGAAAAAACCGCAGTGTCATGATATAGTGCGAAGCGGCGGGGCGCTCGACGCTCCGTACAAAAGAGAAACAGGAGCGTATGTATTATGACTGCGAAACAAACCTTCAATCGTATTGGGTGGGCGCTGTGCGCCGCGGTGGGCAGCTTGATTGCCGTTCAAATCGCGCTCAACGCCATTTTGCGCGTAAGCGGGCTGGTTGCTCCGGAGTCTGAGGGCGTCGGCTGGGTCGGCTGGCTTGCGTCCTTCCTGCCCGTCTACGCCTGCGCGCTCCCGCTGGGGTATTGCCTCCTGCGCCGCGTGCCCGCGGAAGGGCACGATGGGACGCCGCTGGGCGGCAAGAACTTTTTCGTATTCCTGTTGATGTGCTTTCCGCTGATGTACGCGGGCAATCTGATCGGCACGCTGCTCTCGGCGCTGCTGTCGGGCGGCGCGGCGGAAAACCCGCTGCTGGGCTTCGCCTTTGACGACAACCCGATCAAGCTGCTTGTCATGGTGGTGCTCGCGCCACTGTTTGAGGAATGGTTCTTCCGCAAGCAGCTCATCGACCGTTCCGCCCGTTACGGGGAAAAGACGGCGATCCTGCTCTCGGCGCTCGCGTTTGCCCTGTTCCACGGAAACCTTTACCAGCTTTTTTACGCCTTTGCGCTGGGACTGCTGTTTGCCTACGTGTACGTCCGCACACGGCGTCTGCGTTATCCGGTCCTGCTGCATATGATCGTCAACTTTATGGGGACGGTGGTCGGGCCGCTCGTCCTCTCCGCGGTGGACATGGAGGCGCTGGAACAGGTGCAGTCCGGCGCGATGGACGAGGCGGCGCTGACCGCCGTCCTGCCTGGTATCGGCGTACTGATGCTCTACGGGCTGGTCATCATCGGCTTGAGCATCGCGGGGCTTGTCCTGCTGATTCTGCGCGCACACCGGTTGGTATTCCTGCCCGCGGAGGAAGAATTGCCGAAGGAGGGGCGCGTTCAAACGGTGTATGCCAACGCGGGCATGATCCTGTTTGCCCTGCTTTGCATCGGGCTTTGCGTCGCAAGCCTGTTTTTATCCTAAAAAAACAAAAAAGAGAAAGGAACTTCACAACATGGACGAAAACAGCATTTTTCAAGAGCCGGTGACGCAGCCGGCGGAGAGCGCGGAAACCGCCGCCGCGCCGGACGGCAAGAAGCCGATGGACACGGCGGCGCTGGTGCTGGGCATCGTCGCGGTGGCCGCGGCGGCGTTTATCCCGCTCGTTTCCTACGTCTGCGGCGTCATTGGCCTGGTGTTTGCCATCAAGCACCGCAAGGAGAAGCGCACGACCGTGGCGCTGATTTTGTGCGTCGTCGGCATCGTGGGCGGCGTCGTGTCCAACGTCATTGTCGCGCGGAAGGTGATGGAAGCGATGGCGCCGATACTGGAAGGGCTGGAATAAGCGGCGCGAAAAAGCGGTATCAGGCGCGGAAGTATGGGTCGACACGGACGGAAGCGCATGATATAATACATTTTAGAAAGGAATAGAAAATCATGGAAATGGCATTAGCGATGAACCTGGGCGCGATCGAGGAATCATATGGTAATGTGATTCAAGGACCGTGGGCTTCCCTGTCGGACGAGGAACTGTTTTGCGTGGACGGTGGCAGAAATGTAAGTGTGGCTGGCATTATCTCCTCATCTTGCGCTATTGTTGCCGGTGTATGTACTGTTGTTGGAGGCGTGATTCTTTTAGCAACTCCCGAACCGACAGGCCTTACTAAGGCTGCGGGATGGGTTGCAATCTCGGGCGGAGTCGCTACGATTGCAGGCGGAGTTGCGGGCATCTATTGGGCGTGCGGCTATTGATGATTGCCAGTTGAGTCTCATGTAAAGGTTCTTTCTTTGCATATGACCAATTCGAAATGGAGGGACAAAATGAAATCCAAAAACTCAAGGATTGCCATAGTAAAAACCTTGGCTCTGATTGTAACAGTATGTGAAGCCATTGTCATATGCGTTTGTGCTATAGGTGGATTTTCAAATCAAATACTAACTCTTACGTTATTGACGACGACTTGCTGCATATCTGTCTGGGGTATTTATCTTGTGATTCTAAATCAAAAATAGTTTTGTTCCTCCGTTTTAGGGAAAAGCTGCATTTTAGCGAAATGTATCGCAAAGCTGTCTTTGCGATACATTTCCTTAAAAATCACAAGAATAAAATGAAATATTACTGCATCAAACAACATGACATCACCGGCTGCGGGATGTGTAAATGGAAATGACAATGAAAAAAGAATGTGGTGGGCATTTATTTTTATGGCAATTGGGAATATATTATCTTTACTTCTAAGACTTTCTTGCTTGAATGCGTTGTTTTACCTTTCTATAGCGGCCTACATGGTTTCCCTTATCTTATTCGTGCTTGAGGGTATAGAGGAAGTAGCAAAGTTACGCGCGAAAAAACATAAATGAAATACTACTGCATCAAGCAGCACGACATAACGGATTGCGGGGCGGCGTGCCTTGCCACCGTGTCCAAGCAGTACGGGCTGTCCACATCCATCACGAAAATCCGCGAGATCGCGGGCACGGATAAGATGGGGACGAACGCCTACGGCATGGTCAAAGCCGCCGAGCGGCTGGGCTTCACAGCCAAGGCGGTCAAGGGCAACAAGGAGGCACTGTTCTCCGAGTTCCCGCTGCCCGCCATTGCCCACGTTGTCGTAGACGGGACGCTGTTGCACTATGTCGTGCTCCATAAGATCACGAAAAAAGAGGTCGTGATCGCCGATCCCGCCAAGGGGCTGGTCAAAAAGACCCCCGAGGAGTTTTTCCAGGAGTGGACGGGCGTGCTGATCCTGCTCGTCCCCGCCCAGACCTTCCAAAAGGGCAAGGAGACGAAAAACATCTTTGAACGCTTCTGGGGCCTGCTGCTGCCGCAGAAGCGTTTGGTTTTCGACATCTTCGCCGCCTCATTGGTCATCACCGCCCTCGGCATTCTGGGGGCGTTCTACTTCCAAATCATCATCGACGATATCCTGCCCGCCGGCATCAAAAAGACGCTGACGGTCTTATCCATCGGCGTCGTGCTGCTCAAGCTGTTCTCGGTGGCGCTGACGGTGCTGCGGACGCAGCTGCTCGTGTACCTGAGCCAGAAGCTGGACATTGCGCTCCTGCTCGGCTACTACGACCACGTGCTCAAGCTGCCGATGAACTTCTTCGGCACGCGCAAGGTCGGCGAGATTATCTCCCGCTTTCAGGACGCCTCCTCCATCCGCGACGCGATTTCCAACGCCACGCTGACGGTGATGATCGACACGCTGATGGCGCTCGCGGGCGGGCTGATTTTGTTTTTCAAGAACAAGACGCTGTTCGCCATCGCATTTGTGATGGTGCTGCTCTACTGCGTCCTCGTGTTCTCGTTCAACAAGCCCTACCGCAAGGCGAACGAGAAGCAGATGGAGGACAACGCCCAGCTCACGTCGTATCTGGTGGAATCTCTCAACGGCATCCAGACGGTCAAGGCGTTCAACGGCGAGCAGACCGTCCAGATCGAGACGGAGTTCAAGTTCATCCGCCTGCTCAAGAGCGTTTTCAAGCTCTCCTGCATCGGCAACGCGCAGGAGGGATTGAAAACGCTGGTGGAGTCCGTGGGCGGGGTCGTGATCCTGTGGGTGGGGGCGTACAGCGTCCTGCAGGGGAAAATGACCGTCGGCAGCCTCGTGTCGTTCAACGCGCTGCTGGCGTACTTCCTCGACCCTGTGAAAAACCTCATCGACCTGCAGCCGACGCTGCAAACCGCGATGGTGGCGTCCGACCGTCTGGGCGAGATACTGGACCTGGAAATCGAGAAGGACGAGGCGCAGTACCGCAAGCTCGCGCCGTCCTCGCTCAAGGGGGACATTGCGATACGGGACATTTCGTTCCGCTACGGGACGCGCCAGCTCGTCCTGGAGCACTTCTCAATGGACGTGCGGCGCGGCGAGCGCGTCGCCATCGTAGGGGAGAGCGGCGCCGGCAAGACGACCATCGCCAAGCTCCTGCTGAACCTCTACCAATACGAGGCGGGCAGCATCACCGTCGCGGGCTACGCGCTTCCGGACCTCCAGCTGGAAGCCCTGCGCGAGAAGATTGCGTACATCCCGCAGGAGACGTTTTTGTTCAGCGGGACGATCTGGGAGAACCTGACCTTCGGGCTGGAGCAGCCGGACATGGAGGAGGTCATCCGCTGTGCGCAGATGGCGCAGCTGCACGATTTTGTGAACACGCTCCCGCTTCGCTACGAGACGCATCTGGACGAAAACGGCAGCAACCTCTCCGGCGGACAGCGCCAGCGCATTGCCATCGCGCGGGCGATGCTCAAAAAGCCGGATATCCTGATTCTGGACGAAGCAACCAGCAATCTGGACGCGGTGACGGAGAAGGCAATACAGGAGACGCTGAACGCCTACAGCGAGGGCATGACGACGATCATCATCGCCCACCGCCTCAGCACGATCCGCCAGTGCGACCGCATCTTTGTGATGGAGCGCGGCAAGATCGTGGAGTGCGGCGCGCACGACGAGCTGATGGCGCAGCCGGACGGCTACTACCGCAGCCTGTATCAGGCGCAGATCGGCGGGTGAGCCATGAGAAAAACGATCATCGACATCAGCGAGATGTCCGACAGCAAGGAGGTCTACGGGCAGCGCCCCAACCCCGCAATCTCTTGGTTCATCTACTGCCTCGTGGCGCTGCTCGCGGCGGCGCTCGTCTACTCCTTCTTCGGCAAGATGGAGATCGTTGCCACCGCCTCCGGCGTCATCCGCCCGAACGACGACGTGAGTACGGTGGCGAGCCTCGTGAGCGGGCGCGTGACCGCCGTGCATTATTCCGACGGGCAGTTCGTCCGCGAGGGCGACGCGCTGCTGGACGTGGATATGTCGGAGACGCGCATCAGCATCAACAGCCTGTCGGAGTCGCGGGAAAAGCACCTGCGGCAGAAGGAGCTGCTGGAACGGTTCCTGAACGCCATGGAAACGGGGGAGAACCCCTTTTCCTCCGACGAGGGCAGCGACGAATACGCCTACTATGTGCAGTTCCGGGACTTCATCCTGTCCAGGAAAAACTCCCTGCAGAGCAGCGAATACGACACGGCGAAGAACAAGAGCGACATGGAAAGCCTCAACGCGCAGCTTGCAAGCCTGCAAGCGCAGCTCGACGGGCTTTCCGCCTGCCGGAACAGCATCGAGCAGGGTCAGAACCTCGCGGGCGGGTATCCGGAATACGAGACGATGTACCTCGCGTATGAGCAGGAGCTCGCCGCGCAGAAGAACGACTACGACGCCCGCCGCCGTCAAATCCTTGACGATACGACGGACGAAAGCAACGGTCACTATCTGGACTACTATCGTGAGCAGCTCTCCGGCTTCGAGCGGCTGATCGAGTCGATTGAAAAAGGCTCGTCCCAGTTTTCCGAGGACTCCGACAGTCCCTACCGGCTGCTGTACAACGAGTACGCGGACACGCTGGACGAGTACCGGCGCAAATATGAAAGCGCGCGGGAAACCTACGACTATTATCAGGATGGCGGCAGCGCGGGCGATAACGCCGAGGCGCTGCTGGCGTATCACAAGACGATGCTGGAAGGATATCAATATTACCTCCGCTCCGTCACGGACGGACAGGACCGCTTCGACACAAAGCGGGACAGCGTCTTCTACCGTTCGCAGTACGACGAGTACAGTGAGCGGTATGAGGCGCTGGTCGAGGAAGCGGACGCAGCACGGGAAAAGCGCGACGATGGGCGGCAGCGGCTGGACGCTCTGCGGCAGGAATACGAGAGCCTGAGCGCGGAAGCCGAACCGGCGGACGACGCGCAGGAACGGTTGGACGCTCTGCGGCAGGAAATTGCCGAGACGGAGGCGGCGCAGGCGGAGTTGGACGCCGCCGCCCGTGCCGCGCAGTCCGGTGCGGAGGCGTTCAAGGCGAATACCGTCGCCACCGTGAAGAACACCATCTCACAGATCGAGGGCTCGATTGCGGAGAAGGAGATCGGCGTCGGGAGCGCCGCGCAGGACTACAACGTTGCCACGGCAAAGATTCAGATGGAAAGCGCCCGCGCCGCGATGGACACGTTTCAAAACGACAAGCTGCTGGAATACCGCCAGAGCAAAACGGAGCTGGAGAACAAAATCTACGACCTGGACCTGGCGCTTTCCTCGGCGGTCGATAAGGATGCGCGCCTTGCCCTTCTGGACGATACCTACGAGAGCACAATTGCGCAAAAGCGTTACCAGACCCTGTCGCAGATCGACAGCACCGCGCAGTCCGTCCGGCGTGAGCTGGAAGCCGCGCGCTCCAGCCTGCGGCAGCATCAGATGATTGCAAAGCTCTACCAAAACAGCGTAGACGAAAGCGGCACGCCGCTGTCCGTCTCCCTCGCTGCGGTGGAGCGAGTCGCGTCCGTCATGAACAGCATAGAGAGCGCCGAGGCGCAGCTCAGGGAGCTGGACGTCCAGCTCGAACGGGCGGAGGAACAGCTCCGCCACGGCACGGTGCGTGCGGAACGCTCGGGCATCGTCAACGCGGCCTCCGCCATCGTCGCCGGGGACGTGATTGCGTCCGGCAGCGTCCTTGCCACGATCATACCCGTTGACGAGGGCGCGTTTAAGGTGCAGATCTACGTCGGCAGCGCGGACATGGGAAACGTAAAGGTGGGGGACGGGATCAAGTACAACATCTCCGCCCTGCCGAGCAGCCAGTACGGAATCGTGTCCGGCAAGGTGCTGAGCATATCGAAGGACGCGCTGGCGCAGGACGGGCAATACGCCGGCTATTTCCTCGTGGAGGGCAGCATCGGCAGCACGGAGCTGCGCGACCGGGACGGCAACGTGGGGAAGATCACGATCGGCATGCAGACCGAGGCGAAGATCGTGACCCAGACCAAGACGATGATTCGGTATCTCCTGGAGAAAATCAACCTGTTCTGATCCGATTTGCTCCAACTGACAGGGAAGGGTGCGGCTTCCGCCGCACCCTTTCGTTATTTATTTGTCAAAGCTGGGGTTGATATAATATACATTTTTCTCGTTCAGCTTTTCCTTGGCAAGGCGCAGGCCCTCGCCGAAGCGCTGGAAGTGCACGATCTCCCGCGCGCGCAGGAACTTGATGACGTCGTTGACGTCCGGGTCGTCGGACAGGCGCAGAATGCTGTCATAGGTGACGCGCGCCTTCTGTTCGGCGGCAAGGTCCTCGGTCAGGTCGGCAATCACGTCGCCCTTGACCGCCATGCTTGCCGCATTCCACGGGAATCCGGACGCGGCGGTGGGGTAGACGACCGCCGTGTGATCGACAAAATAGGCGTCAAAGCCGGCGGTCTTGATCTGCTCATCGCTCAGGTCGCGCGTGAGCTGGTGGACGATCGCCCCGATCATCTCAAGATGCCCCAGTTCCTCGGTCCCGAGCGAGGAGCAGCAACGGCACAGAAAAAGCAGAAAAAACCAGGTTTATGCTGCTGTTTGGATCGAAAAATATTGAAGACGTGGATTTGGAAAATAGCGGACGGCTGTTTTTCTTCGGCTTGGTGAAAAGAACCAGCAGAAATTGTGTTGCGACTTTGCTGCATTTGGTGTAAGATACTATAAAGGATACACGGATACTTGACAAGGAGAAGCAGTGATGGCCTCCAAGGAAGACCTCTTAAAGCAATACTTCGGCCACAGCGCTTTTCGCCCGGGGCAAGAGACGCTGATCGACGCGCTGCTGGACGGGCGGGACGTGCTGGGCGTCATGCCGACGGGCGCGGGGAAGTCTATCTGTTACCAGATACCCGCGCTGATGCTGCCAGGGATCACGCTGGTCGTCTCGCCGCTCATATCGCTGATGAAGGATCAGGTTGCTTCGCTCTGCCAGACGGGCGTCGCCGCAGCGTACATCAACTCGTCCCTGAGCTATGCGCAGTATCTGGAGGTCCTGCGCCGCGCCGGACGCGGTACATACAAAATCATCTACGTCGCGCCGGAGCGGCTTTCCACGGAGGGATTTCTCGCCTTTGCAGAAAGCGCGGAGCTTTCGCTGCTCGCTGTGGACGAGGCGCATTGCGTGTCTCAGTGGGGACAGGATTTTCGACCAAGCTATCTGAAAATCGCTGAGTTCTGCGCCGCGCTGCCCAAACGCCCAACCGTCGGCGCGTTCACCGCCACGGCGACGGACGAGGTCAAGCGCGACATCGTCAGGCGGCTCGCGCTGGACGAGCCCCTGGAGCTGACCACGGGCTTTGACCGTCCGAACCTCTTTTTCTCCGTCGAGACGCCCGCAAGCAAGGACGTCTGGCTGGGCGCCTTCGTCGCAGGGCGCGCCGAGCAGAGCGGTATCGTCTACTGCGCCACGCGGAAGAACGTGGAGAAGGTCTGCGAAAGCCTCCAAAGGCAAGGCGTCGCGGCGACGCGCTACCACGCCGGTCTGGAGGACGCGGAGCGCCGCGCCAATCAGGAGGATTTCCTCTACGACCGCGCGCGGGTCATGGTCGCCACCAACGCCTTCGGCATGGGCATCGACAAGTCGAACGTGAGCTATGTTGTCCACTACAATATGCCGAAGAACATCGAGAGCTATTATCAGGAGGCGGGGCGCGCCGGGCGCGACGGGTCGAAGGCGGAGTGCGTGCTGCTCTACGCGCCGAAGGACGTGCGCACCGCGAAGTTCCTGATCGAAAACAGCGAGGAAAACGAGGCGCTGACCGAGGAGGAGCGCGCCGCAGTCCGCGAGCGCGACCTTGCGCGGCTGGTCAAGATGGCGGGGTACTGCAAGACCACCGACTGCCTGCGGCGGTATATCCTGCAATACTTCGGGGAGAAAGCGCCGCTGCACTGCGGCAGCTGCGGGAACTGCTGCGGCAAGCTGGAGCGCATCGACATCACGACCGAGGCGCAGAAAATACTTTCCGGCGTAACGCGGGTGGAGCGCAAGTACCGCAAGGGGCTGGGCGTCACGCTGATCGTGCGGATGCTGCACGGCGGCAAAGACCAGCGGGTCTTGGAGCTCGGGCTGGACGAGCTTCCGACCTACGGCATTTTGAGCGAACTCGACCGAACAACGATCCGCCGTTACATCGACCACATGATCGAGCAGGACTATCTGCTCCTGACGGAGGGGGAGTACCCCGTGCTCCGCACGACGGAAAAGGCGAAGGACGTGCTGTTCCACAGCGAGCAGGTTGTGATTCTCGTCAAAAAGCGAGAGGAGCCGGTCAAAACAAAGCAGCTCGCGGAGGCGGACGGCGGACTGTACGCAGAGCTGCGCGCCCTGCGTGCCGAGATCGCCCAGCGCGAGAGCGTGCCCGCCTATGTGGTGTTCAGCAACGCGACCCTGCAGGACATGGCGGCAAAGCAGCCGCTGACCTACGCCGGGTTCCTGTCGGTCAACGGCGTCGGCACCCGCAAGGCGGAGCGCTATGGCGCGGTGTTCATCGATTGCATCCGCGCGTGGAAGGATAGAAGAATAGAAGGATCATAAAAAACGACAACAACGGATAGAAAGGGTGGAACAACGATGGTAACAGAAAGAATGTATGAACTGGCGTTTGGCTTTAAAAAGACGAAGCTGTGGCGGCAGGTGTATGACAGCGAGCTCTTTGCGGTGAGGCTGTCTGACGGAGAGATCGGCTATTGCAGCATCTTGGGACGCACGGGAGATCGGAACGCGGTCGCCTTATATGTGGGCGACAAGGGCTTCCAAAGCCTTCGGACCATGCTGTCCATTGCGAACGACAATTCCGGCGCGGAAAACAATCCCTCCTTGTTTCTGACGAGGGACTGTATACAATGCGCGTATGTCACCAAGGACGAGATGTCGCTGTATGATGTGGAGGATGTGCGCTCCTACGCGAGAGAGCACGGGATTCACTCGGCGGGGGCAAACGCCTTTCCTCAGTTTGTGCGCTATATGCCGTACCGCTATCCGTGGGACCTCGCCACCGATCAGGAGCGGCAGCGAATATGCGAAGCGCTGGAGGCGGGCATCTATCTTGCGGAGCTTCTGAAAACCTCCGGAAAGAGACACATCCATCTTGTTCGGTTCGGTCCGGAAACCGAAGTCTTGCCGATGCTGGAAAAGGGCGCGGACGGCTTTGTCCTGAAATCGACGCCTGTTCCGCCGGTAATCCCCGATACCCACGCTTCCCCGAAGCTGTCCAACGACCTGGTTGCGGCGCGGCTTCACAAAATGCAGAAAAAGGGGACGCTGCAATGCGAGCTGACCCGCTTGTTCACGCCGGCCCAGGTGAACGAGGACGAGGCGCCCTATTTCCCGGTCATACTCTTGGCGATGGACGAGAAGACAAAGATCATATTGCCGCCGACTCCCATCGCGTATTTTGAAGAGCGCCCGGAGCAGGTGGTGGACGCTTTTGCGGATTTGCTGGTTGAAAACGAGTCCTGCCCGGAGGTCATCAAGGTCGGGAACGAGCAGACCTTCGCTTTGCTGAAAAGCCTCTGCGATACTGCGGAAATCAATCTTGTCCTAGTGGACCCGGACAGCCTTGAACTGCTGCACGCCGCAAAGGAAAATATCATGCGCGATGTGGAAAGGGACGAATTGGACGAGGACGTCTGGGAAGACGACGATCCTGAGGAGATGTTCGAAATGATTTTGACCCTCAGTGACAGTGAGCTGCAGCAGATCCCGAAGGTCATGATTAAGCAGCTGCTCGCGCGTTACGACGACCCTTCGACCCCGCCGGAGGTTATCGCGCGCCTGCAAAGCCTGCTTGACCTGTAACTTTTCAACTGCTTAAGAGAAGGAATTTGGCAGTGGGGGGACGCCATGAACGTTTTGGACGCCATCTACAGTCGGCACAGCTACCGGGGGAGGTACAAGCCCGTGCCCGTGCCGCGTGAGGATTTGATGAAAATCATGCAAGCGGGGCTTGACGCGCCCTCCGCCTGCAACAAGCAGACGACAAGCCTGATCGCGGTGGATGATCCCACGCTCTTGGACCGTCTCCTTCATGTGAGAAAACCGCCCATCGGGGAGACCGCGCCCGCCGCGATTTTTGTTCTCACGCAGCGGGTCGTCGCGTACCGCAATACCTGCTATGCCGTGCAGGACTACGCCGCTTCGATTGAAAATATGCTGCTCGCCATTGTGGAGCTGGGGTATCAGAGCTGTTGGTACGAGGGCTATCTCACCAACGAGGAGCGTATCGGCGAGCAGATGGCTCAGATTCTCGGCGTGCCGGAGGACTACGAGCTTGTCTGCTTCCTGCCCGTCGGCGTTGCGGAGGATGCACCTGCCGCGCCCAGAAAAAAAGCGTTCGCGGAACGCGCGTGGTTCAATGGATTTCGGTCCGGGCAATTGAGGTGAGAATATCGTCATACCGGCATTTTGTGTGTGAGAAGCGCACAGAACAAGCATTCTCTGATGCCGCCAATAGAGGGACCGCCCTTTGTTGGCGGCGGTTTTTTACCAAAAATGGCAGTTTGATGTTGGAACTTTCTCGCAGAAAAATCGGCAAGCTCGCCTGTCGCTGTGCATAGTCTGCATGGAAGGGGAGTGGGCAGGATGGCAGAGAACGTCGAGCTGCTGGAAGCTGTCGGCAACGCCGCAGCAAACAGGGACTTTATGCTTGCCTATCAAAAGGCCGTCCTGTCCGCCTTGCATCACGACGGCGTCTTGAATCAGGAACAGCTGGAGAGGAGCGCCGCAAAGCTGGAACAGCAGTATAAAACAGGCATATAGCATGTGACGATGCTTTACAGAAGCCGCACAGTTGAAACAAGCCGTTTTTTGCCCTGCACCGGCGCAAGGGAGGCGACTGCCATGAAACGAGTGGCGGCATATTGCCGCGTATCCACAGACAAGGACGATCAGGCGAACTCATTTGAAAGCCAGCAGCGGTACTTCCGCGAGTACATCGAACGCCACCCAGATATGGAGTTGCAGGAAATCTATGCCGACGAGGGGATTTCCGGCACCAGCACCCGCAAACGCGCGCGCTTCAACGCCATGATCCGCGCCGCGAAGGAGGGAAAGCTCGACCTGATCGTGACCAAGGAGGTCAGCCGTTTCGCGCGCAATACCGTCGATACGCTCCAATACACCCGCGAGCTGAAGGCACTCGGCGTCGGTGTGCTGTTCATGAATGACGGCATCAACACACTTGAGCCGGATGCGGAGCTTCGACTTTCCATCATGGCCTCCATCGCGCAGGAGGAAAGCCGCAAGACATCCTCCCGTGTCAAATGGGGGCAGACACGGCGCATGGAGCAGGGCGTGGTCTTTGGAGGCTCGCTTCTCGGATACGACGTCGCGGGCGGCAAGATGACCGTCAACCCGGAAGGTGCGGCGGTCGTGCGCGAGATTTTCCGCAAGTATGCGGACGAATGCAAGGGCGCGCCTACGATTGCCAGGGAGCTTCGCGACGCTGGGGTGCTGTCCAGCACGGGAAAATGCCTGTGGTCGGCCGCGACCGTCATCAAAATCCTCAAAAACGAAAAGTATTGCGGTGATTTAGTGCAGAAAAAGACATATACACCAGATTTCCTGACCCACAGCAAGAAGTACAACCGAGGACAGGAGGAGAAGGTCGTGCTGCGCGACCACCATGAGCCGATCATCGACCGAGAGACCTTTGACCGGGTGCAGCGGGAGCTTCACCGCCGCCGCACCGAGGCGCAGAGCAGCGGTCACGGAAACCGCTATCCCTTATCGGGCAAGATCAAATGCGGCTGCTGCGGTTCGAGCTTTCAGGCGCGGAAACGGCGCTGCAAGGATACGGACGGCTATCGGAAGGTCTGGCGCTGCGGCAAGGCGACGGCGGAGGGGAAAGCGCGCGTCAACGCAAACGGCGAACCGGTCGGCTGCAACGTGGGACGGCAGCTCCGCGAGGACGTGGCGCAGGACATCCTGAAACGCTCCGTACAGGCGGCGCTGGTCGACGCCGAGGCGGTCACGGAAACCCTTGCGCGCATCGTCGAGGATGTGTTGAACAGCGCAAGGGACGACGGCGGCGAAAAACGGTGCATCGAACGCAAGCTGGAGGCAGAAAAGGACAAGAAAAAGGCGGCGTTGGACGCTTTCCTCACCAAGGACATCAGCAAAGCGGATTTCCGGTTCGTCAACGAGCGCTGCGACCGCGAGATCGCAGGCTTTCAGGAGCGGCTTGCCGCCATTGAACAACGTCAAAAGCTCGACACCGAGGGCAGTACGGTCAAGCGCGACGTGCGCGCCGCGATCCGCGCCATCGTCACAGGCGAACGTGCGGACGATTCCTTCTACGGACGGCTGCTCGACCACATGACCGTCCACGCGGACGGCAGGGTAGAGGTCTGCCTCACGCTGCTGAGCGCGCGTTGGACGTATGTACTGGGCGGCATCGCGGAATATGAGGAGAACATGGCGCGTCAACGCTGTACTTCGGTACCGATATCAGTCAGCAAGCCCTTGAGCTCGGTGTAGGGCATGGCGTAGCGCTGGCTGAGATAGCGGAGCGACGCGCCGAGTTCGCCGTCCGGTCCGCCGTACTGGCTGATGATGACCGCCGCCAGCTTCGGGTTCGGCGTGGCGATCCTGACCGGGTATTGCAGCTTTTTATCATAGACAAACATCAGTCGTTCCCTCCCAAATCCCAAGGCCACGGATCGTCGAGCCAGCGGAAGCTGCCCGGCGTCGGATCGGTGACGCACAACGGGCCGTACTGTGCGACGTACTTCTCACGTCCCTGCTGACCCAGGCGGATATATGACCAGTACAGCTCCAAAACCTCCCGGTCGTTTGGATGGGTCGTCAGGTATAACCCAAGCTCCTGAATGGCAAAGTCCAGCGCCATCAGCTCCGTCAGCGCGGTGGGCGCGTTGGGATAGCGGGACTGCATCTCCTTATGGAAGGGCAGGTCGAGACCGGGGAACAGCGTTCCGGCGCGCATGGCGTCGGCGTTCGAGTAGCGCGCGGGGTCGTTCTCCTGCATCGGGACATAGGGGAAAGCGAGGGCGGCGCAATTGCCGGGCAGAGAGCCCGAACCGTCCCCGCAGGGGCGGGCGGCGGCGCTTGCGGCCGCCTGTCTTGCGGTTTCCATCGGATGATTCCTCCTTCATCGTATTGAGCCTTCGCTCTCTCCATCCTATGCGCCGCGCCAAATTTGGCGACGGGGCTTTTCTTTTTGCCGCGCCGCTGGTATAATGGACGTGTACCCACCCATATCCTCGCCAGGGGGGTGGGAGCATGTTCCTGACGGTGAGGCTGCGCACGGCGCTGCTTTGGACGGCGGCGGTGTGCGCGCTCGCGCTGGCGGCGCTGCTGTGGCGGAGCGCCGTGCTTCCGACGATGGGCAGCGCCGAGCAGGGGAGGGCGGTCTACGTTCTTGACGCCGGACACGGCGGGGAGGACGGCGGCGCGCTGTCGGCGGACGGCGCGAAGGAAAGCGAAATCAACCTCGCCATTACGCTCCGCCTCGATGCGCTGCTGCGCCTGTTGGGCGCGGACACCGTGCTCACGCGCACGGAGGATGTGTCGATCTACTCCGATGGGGCGGAGACGCTGCGTCAGAAAAAGGCGTCCGACCTCAAAAACCGCGTGGCGCTGGTCAACGAAACGTCGAACGGTGTGCTGGTCAGCATCCACCAGAACAGCCTGCCGTCATCCCCGCGCGTCCGGGGCGCGCAGGTGTTTTTCGGCGGGACGGAGGGCAGCGAGGCGCTGGCGCGGTCGGTGCAGTCGGCACTGAACGAATGCGTCAACGCCGCCGATAAATCGGAAAAGCGCATTGGACCGACGATCTATCTGATGAAGCACGTCAACCGTCCCGCAATTTTGGTGGAGTGCGGTTTTCTGCCCAATGCGGACGAGGCGGCGCTGCTGCGGCAGCCGCCGCACCAGCGGCGGCTCGCGGTTGCCATTGCGGCGGGGCTGCTGAATACGGAGGAATGACCATGAAAGCAAAAGCCAGCGTGTTCTACTGTACCGAATGCGGCAACGAGACCTCAAAGTGGGCGGGGCGCTGCCCGAGCTGCGGCGCATGGAACGCCATCGTGGAGCAGGCGGCGCCCAAGGCGGCGGGCGCGCCGAAGGGGCGGGGCGGAATGCTCCCGCGCGCCAGGGCGCACCCGATTGACGATCTCAGCGCGGAGGAGGAGCCGCGCTTTCCCAGCGGCATGGGCGAGCTCGACCGTGTGCTGGGCGGGGGCGCGGTTCGCGGTTCTTTGGTTCTCGTGGGCGGCGCGCCGGGCGTCGGCAAGTCCACGCTGATGCTTCAGCTCTGCGGCAGGCTCTGCGCGCAGAACAAGGTGCTCTATGTATCCGGCGAGGAGTCGCCGCACCAGCTCAAGCTGCGCGCAAAGCGCCTGAACGTCAGCTCTGACCGGCTGCTTGTCCTGTCGGAGACCAGCCTGGGCGACGTGCTTGCGTCGGTGGACGAGGAGCAGCCGGACGTGCTCATCGTCGACTCGATTCAGACGCTTTGCAATGAGGCGCTGGACTCGCCCGCCGGCAGCGTCAGCCAGGTGAAGGATTGCACCATGGCGCTCATGCAGCTCGCCAAAGGGCAGGGGATTACCATCTTCGTCATCGGCCACATCAACAAGGAGGGCTCGATCGCGGGGCCAAAGGTTCTGGAGCACATGGTGGACTGTGTGCTGTATTTCGAGGGGGACCGGCACACGACATACCGCATCCTGCGCGCGGCAAAGAACCGCTTCGGCGCAACGAACGAGATCGGCGTCTTCGAAATGCGCGGCGAAGGGCTGGCGGAGGTGCCGAACCCGTCGGAGCTGCTGCTGTCCGGGCGGCCGCAGGACGCGCCGGGCACCTGCGTCGCCTGCGTGATGGAGGGCGCGCGCCCGGTTCTCGCGGAGATACAGGCGCTGCTCGCGCCCGCCGCGCAGAGCGTCCCGCGCCGCACCAGCAACGGCTTTGACTACAACCGCGCCGCCATGCTGATGGCGGTGCTGGAAAAGCGCGGCGCGCTGAAAATTTCGGCTTGCGACGCTTTTTTGAACGTCATCGGCGGGCTGACGCTGGACGAGCCCGCCGCCGATCTCGCCGCCATCCTCGCGCTGGCGTCGAGCTATCTGGACAAGCCCATCGGAAGCCGCGTCGCGGCGGTGGGAGAGGTCGGGCTCACCGGCGAGGTGCGCAGCGTCAGCCACCTGCGCGAGCGTCTGAGCGAGGTGCAGCGCCTCGGCTTCGAGCGTTGTATCGTGCCGAAGCGCCGCGCCGGGCAGCTTGAGGGCGTCAGGGGTCTCCAACTGATTGAGGTGTCGAATATTGGGGAGGCGCTGCGTGAAATCGCGCGTTCCTGAGTGCGCCGCTGCTGGGGACGAAGTGCACGCAGCCGCCGTCCGCCGCCATCCCGGCGGCCCCGGCGTGATCGAGCGCGCAGAGCCCGTCGTTCTGATAGCGGCAATTCGCACTGCATGGGATATAGCTCATAAAAATCGCTCCTTTCGCGGAATAGTTTACGCGAAAGGAGCGATTTTTATTGAAGGAGGAAGGGAGACGCAAAGCGCCGTCCGCTTTGTATCCCCAAATGGTTAGTCGGGGGCTTTACCGCCGCTTACTGCACGACGTTTCTGAGGTACACAGTGGAGATCGGACCAAGCTCGTCGGTTTGCGTCACGACCTTTGCCGTGTTGCCATTCTCAGCGGACTGCGGCACACGCACGAAGTCGCTGCGCAGAGCGGCGGCGTTGTTCAGGGCAAGCATATCGTTGAAGAATCTCTTCCAGCCGTAGGCCAGGCCGGAATGCTCCGCAAAGACGCTCGTGCCCTCGCCGGCTGACACGGCCAGGACCCACGCCTCATCATCGCTGTTTACGCCGCCGTCTGCGTTGACGTCCATGCCGCCGGTATAACCGACCTGTTTGACAAACTTGCCGAAAGCGAAATCGACCTTCCCAAGAATATACTTTTCGACCTCGCTCTGCTCTTTGGCGACGTTCTTGCCGCTGGCGCTCTGCAGGCGCTGCATGTCCACCACGACACCGTACACATATGGATTCGGGGTACCGGCGTAAAAACCGGCAGCGGTGATCTGGGAGCCGACCCGTACCCTGCTGGTCTTGTTGAAGCGATAGACGTAACCGGCAGAGGTGACGTCCAACAGCTGGGCGGTGCCGGCGGTAATGACTTCATCATCCGTGTAGGTGACAAGGCAAGGCCTCTTGGAATACGCCAGGATCAGCGCGGTGTTCTCGCCGTAGGGCACGACCTCAATCGCGTGGAACGGCTCGACGTCGACAATACGGACCAGCGTGTTTTTCGCCGCCATCGGGATCGGCTCGCCGTCAGAGTTGGAGTTCGTGAGGCTGTTCGGTCTGCTTGCGTCCACGATCTCAAACGGGACCTCCGACGCGCCGCCGGCATAGTCGTCGGGGAGCTTGAGGGTAAAGTCGAAGCCGCCCGATAGCGCCGTGCCTGCGGGGAGGTTTCCGCCGTCCGCAGCCGCCTCAAGGTTCAGCTGATAGTACTGCATGCCGCCGTTCACGCTGAGGTCGTCGTTTTTGACCCACTTGTCGCTCAACGCGGCGGTATCGAGCTCGAGAAACCGGCTGTCAAACCGGACGGTGACCCACGCAGTCAGGAACGGGATGCTGGATTTCACGTCAACGTGGAAGGTGTCGCCGGGCATGAGGTCGCGGATCGGATTGCCGACGTCGTCCAGATACTTGCCAGTCCCGGCTGTCCAGCCATACGCCGCGTCCTCGTCGGTCTCATCCGGATACATATCCTCCACGCCAGGGTCGAGCGTGACCGTTGCGTAGAAATGCGGGGCGTCGGCGTCGGTGACACGCCAGGTGGAGAAGTGCGTGGTGGTGAAGGTGATCGAGGCGTCGGTCCAGGATATCACGGTGCCGTCGTCCTGCCAGACGGAGCCGTTGAGCCATTGCAGCTTGCAGCGGCTGCTCCAGCCCGCGTAGGGGATGGTAACGGTGGCGAGCTGCCCGTTTGCAGTGTCGAAGCTGAGCTCAGCGTCGCCGAAGGTGATGATCTGGAAGATGAAGTCGTTCGGAAGCAGCGCGTCCCTCGCGTCGAGAGGCACAACGTCCCTGCCCGCGCGCCTGACGTACCACCCGCCGTTCGAGCTAGCCAGGTCCTCGTCGGTCAGCGGGTTTTTGTAGGTGATGCTGCTCCTGTAATAATAAGTAACCTCCGTGTCACCCTCAAGAACACCGGCGGCGTTCTGCGGCGTCGAGACCAGCGTATAACGCGCCGTGTCATAGGCCGCCACACTCGTCGTGTAGGACGCGCCCACCAGAGCGTCCTGCGCCACGTCCGGATAGAGCTTCGTGGTCGTCCCCTCCAGATAGTGATGAGTTACCAGCCTGCACGGCTCGCTGTGTTCAAATGTGACGGTGCGCAGCGGTTCGCTTCCGTCAGCCGTTACATACGATATTTGATAGGATTTGACGCCGTCCTCCGCCTCGACCTCGTTCATCATCAAATAGAGCGGGAGGTCTCTGGCACCAAAACCAACGTGCATCAGCAGCCCGCCGTGTGGCGTCTGGTAAACACGGCTTGTTACCGTTGCGTGCGTGTGTCCTGAGAACATGACCACATTGTCGTGGTTCGCCACAATGTTGTAAAGCCTTTTTTCCACAGCATCAGGGAAGGGTTTTGTACTAGTGAAATTCTTGGCGTACTTGCTGCTGATGGGAAAATGATTCAAAATAATCGTGGTGACGTTGTTGCGGTCGTCTTCCTCAACGATGCGTTCCATCCAGTCGAGCTGTTCCGCGCTGTAATTGCCGTTGACCCAGTCGTAGGCAGCAGCGTTCGGGTAGTCATCGTTGCCCATGGCGACAATATGCGTGTTTCCGATCCATTGTGAAAAATATAAGCCTGTGTTCATATACTGGCGAAATCGCCGACGCACAGCAGGTACGGTTCTGCTTGGATCGTTTGCATATTCTCTGAGCTCGTGTTTGCCCGCAGCCGTTACCACCGTTATGTCAGATGCGTCCGTACGCAAAGCGTTGTTATATCTGTTATACTCCGTCGCCGTCGAGTAACCGATAAAGTCTCCGCAGACCAGCAGATTTTCAGCGCCGCGGGTCTTTGCGTCCGCGATTGCAGATTTAAAATGGGTCAGCTGTAAGTAATTATCGTAGGGAATGTGCACGTCTGTCATGATTGCCGTATGAAGCGGTCCTGCGTCCGGGGCGCGCGACCCGATCTCCATGCCGTCATAAACCGCCATAGACCCCGGGATGGTTCGTTCGTTATAAACAGCTGTGTAGGTTGCGTCACCATCTACCGCTTTGAGCGCGGGCTTCCATCCCACGAACGGATACGTATAGTATTCTGTCGCCGCCTTTTTCGGTGTTGCGCCGTTGTACGTCGGCGTTGTGCCGTACGGTACGTTCCTGTCAGTTTCCAGCACCGTGCCATTCTCATCCACCCACGTGACGGTGTAAGTCTGCACCGCGTCAGTTGCGCGGGTTTCTGTCGCGCCGCAGCGGGAACACGTGCGGGTTTCTTCGCCCTTCGTCGTTTCCGTCGCCGCCTTGGTCACAACCCAGTTGCCCCAGTTATGTCCGGTAGCCGCGACAACCCAGCTGTTTGCCGTGATCTCCGTCGTACCCGCTGCATCCGAGAAATGCTTCCCGCAGCCGGAGCACGTCCAGTATGCGCTGTTGCCCGCAGCCGTGCACGTCGCCG
>CAMKFK010000016.1 GCA_946411835.1 uncultured Clostridia bacterium | reverse complement strand
AAATCCTATCCTCTTGGATGCGTTCATAATTTTGTAACTCATTCAATTACCGTGAGAAAGGAGTCGTGAGATGTATCAGGTAGATTTGAACAGCGATCTGGGCGAGAGCTTCGGCAATTACACCATCGGACTGGACGAGCAGGTGATTGCCCACATCTCTTCGGCGAACGTAGCCTGCGGGTATCACGCCGGAGACCCCCTCGTGATGGACAAGACCATACGCACCGCACGGGAGGCGGGGGTCGCCGTCGGCGCGCACCCGGGCTTCCCCGATCTCATGGGCTTCGGGCGGCGCAATCTGGCGTGCTCGCCGAAGGAGGCAAAGGCATACGTCAAGTACCAGCTCGGCGCGCTGATGGCGTTCGCAAAGGCGAACGGCGTCAGGCTCCAGCACTGCAAGCCCCACGGCGCGCTGTACAACATGGCGGCGAAGGACATGGACCTGGCGCTCGCCATGGCGGAGGCGGTCGCGGAGGTGGACGAGGACGTCATTTTCCTCGGCCTTGCCAACAGCAGGATGATCGACGCGGCGAAGCAGACGGGGCTCCGCGTGGCAAGCGAGGTCTTCGCAGACCGCGCCTATCAGGCGGACGGAACGCTTGTCCCGCGCAAGTTGCCCGGCGCGGTCATCCACGACACGGACGAGGCGATTGCCCGCACGATCCGCATGGTGAAGGAGGGCAAGGTGACAGCCATCACCGGCGAGGAGGTGCCGCTTCGGGCGGACTCCATCTGCGTCCACGGCGACAATCCCTCGGCGGTTGAGTTCGTGAAGAACATCCGCGCGCGCCTGATTGCGGAGGGCGTGACCATCGCGCCCATCGCGAAGATCGTGTAACGGACGGTACAACGGAACAGGGAAAAGGAGAGAGCTATGAGCAAAAATAACAGCAAGAATATGAGCGTCATTCTCGGCGCGGCGTTCCTGATGGCGACGTCTGCCATCGGCCCCGGCTTCCTGACGCAGACGGCGACTTTTACCAGCAGCCTTGGCGCGAGCTTCGGCTTCGTCATTTTGGCGTCCCTCATCATGTCGGGCGTCGCCCAGATGAACATCTGGCGCGTGCTTTGCTACACGGGCAAGCGCGGACAGGACGTGGCGAACGAGGTGCTGCGCGGCCTCGGCTACCTGCTCGCGGGCCTGATTGCGCTGGGCGGCCTGGCGTTCAACATCGGCAACGTCGGCGGCGGACTCGGCATCTTTGCCCTGACGGGCATTCCCGCGCGCGTCGGCTATGTCATTTCCGCCCTGCTGGCGATCGTGATCTTTCTTTCCAGGCAGGCAAAGTCCATCGTTGACCAGATCGTGAAGTATCTGGGCGCGATCATGATTGTCGTCATTCTCGTGGTCATGTTCATCACCAAGCCGCCGGTTGGTGAGGCGGTCGTCAACACCTTTGTACCCTCCAGCGGCGTCAGCGCGACCGTTCCGGCGATCCTCACCCTGATCGGCGGCACCGTCGGCGGTTACATCACCTTCTCCGGCGCGCACCGCCTGATCGACGGCGGCGTCACCGGCAGGGAGAATCTCAGCCAGGCGAGCAGAAGCTCGGTCATGGGCATGGGCATCGCCGCGATTGTCCGCGTGCTGCTGTTCCTTGCGATTCTCGGCGTCATCACCAAGTTCCCCGGCATCAACCTGGCCGACCCCGCCGCGAACGCGGGTATGGCGGGCGTGCCGGCGTACAGCGGCATCTCCAACCCCGCCGCCTATGCGTTCCTTGTGGGCGCGGGCAACCTCGCGTACCGCTTTGCGGGTCTGGTCATCTTCTGCGCGTCCCTGACCTCCATCATCGGCGCGGCGTACACCTCCGTGTCCTTCCTCAAGACCTTCAGCCCCGCCATTGAGAAGAACGAGAACTACTGGATCATCGGCTTCATCGCGTTCTCCTCCCTGATTATGGTGATCCTGGGCGGCGCGGCAAAGCTGCTGGTGCTCGCGGGAGCGGTGAACGGCATCATCCTGCCGCTGGGCCTTGCCAGCATCCTGCTCGCCACGCACAACAAGAAGGTCGTCGGCGAGGACTATCAGCACCCGGTCATTCTGACCGTCCTCGGCTGGATCGTGGTCGTCATCACGGCGTACCTCGCCATCAAGGCGCTCCCGAACCTCAAAAATCTGTTTGTTTGATCGTCCGCCGGGAGGGCTCGCGCAAGCGGACCCTCCCGAGAAAAAAAGGAAGAAGGGAACTATGCCTAACGTAAGATTTCTTTTGACCGGCGACACTTCGCTCAGCGCGGAGTTTGGCAGCGAGATCAGCGAGCGCATCAACGCGCAGATTCGCGCCTTCACCATCGCGCTGGAGAACAGCAAGGTTCCCGGTATTGTGGAGCTGGTGCCGACGTACCGCTCCTGTATGATCCACTACGATCCGGGCGTCATCCGTTACGGCGAGCTGACGAAGAAGCTGGAGGACGTGCTCGGTCGTCTGGATTCCATCGCCATCCCGCCGAGCGACGTGCTGGAGGTCCCGGTGCTCTACGGCGGAGAGGAGATGGGTCCCGACCTCGCCTACGTCGCGGAACACGCGGGTCTGAGCGAGCAGGAGGTCGTCGCCCTCCATACGTCCACGGAGTACCTCATCTATATGCTTGGTTTCACGCCGGGCTTCACCTACCTCGGCGGCATGAGCGACAAGCTCGAGACGCCGCGCCTCAAGCAGCCGCGCGTGAAGATTCCTGCCGGTTCCGTGGGCATTGCGGGCAAGCAGACGGGTGTCTATCCCATCGACTCGCCGGGCGGTTGGCAGCTCATCGGGCGCACGCCCGTCAAGATGTACGACCCCGGACGCGAGACGCCCATCCTGCCCAGGGCGGGGCAGTACATCAAGTTCCGCGCCATCGACCGCGCGGAGTACGACGACATCGCCGCAGCGGCGGAGGCGGGCGAGTACGTCTGCCGCACCTATCCGAGAGGGGAGGCGAAGAAATGAGCATCACGGTATTGCAGCCCGGCCTGCTCACCTCGGTGCAGGACGGGGGGCGCGTCGGCTACCAGCAGTTCGGCGTATCGGTCTCCGGCGTTATGGACCCGCGCGCCATGAAGCTCGCCAACCTCCTCGTCGGGAACGATGAGAACGAAGCCGTGCTCGAGTGCACGATGATGGGGCCGCAGCTCCGCTTCAACACGGCGAACACGATCGCCGTCACGGGCGGCGACCTTGGCGCCACGCTGGACAATCAGCCGGTGGAGCGCTACGCCGCGTTCGTCGTGCAGGCGGGGCAGACGCTTCGCTTCACCTCGCTCCGTTCCGGCTGCCGCGCCTACATTGCGTTCGCGGGCGGGCTGGACATTCCGGAGGTCATGGGCAGCCGCTCGACCTATATGAAGGCGAAAATCGGCGGTCTGGAGGGGCGCAAGCTCCAAAAGGAGGACACGCTCCGCTTCCGCGCTCCGAACGCGGCGCCGGCGAACCTCGCGCAGCGCCGCGTTCCGCCCGAGGTCTCGCCGAGGCGGGAGTTCACCGTGCGCGTGATCCTGGGACCGCAGGACGATCTGTTCACCGACGCCGGTATCCGGACCTTCCTCAGCGAGACCTACGCCGTCACCAACGAGTTTGACCGCATGGGCTGCCGTCTGGACGGCGCGGTCATCGAGCACAAAAACGGCGGCGACATCATTTCTGACGGCATTGCGTTCGGCGCGATTCAGGTGCCCACGGCGGGCAAGCCGATCATCATGCTCGCCGACCGCCAGACCACCGGCGGCTACACGAAGATTGCCAACGTGATTTCGGTGGACTTTGGCGTCATCTGCCAGCTCAAGGGCGGCGACACGGTGCGCTTTGTCCAAACGAGCGTCGAGGAGGCGCAGGACGCGCTGCTCGCCGAGCGCGCGGCGCTGAAGGCGCTCAGGGACACGCTCGACCCCGCGCCCAAGTCGGAGCCCGAGCCCGGACCCGGACCCAAGAGCGAACCCAGGAAGGAAAAGGGCTTTTTCAGAAATCTGTTTCGGAAATAAGAAAGGAGTAACGCCATGGCATTCGACATTACCCCTTATATCCATATGAAGCCTGCCGAGGTGCGTCGGCTCATCCGCGAGGGTAAGATCGACTTCCCCACCGCCGGCATGTGCGCGGGCTACGCGCAGGCGAATCTGGTCATCCTGCCGCCGGACTACGCGGCGGACTTTGCCGAGTATGCCAGACTCAACCCCTTCCCCTGCCCGATCCTCGAAATCATTCAGGGCGAGCGTCCCCTGACCCACGCCATGGGCGAGGGCGCGAACATCTGCACCGACATCCCGCGCTACCGCGTCTATGAAAACGGCGTCTTCACCAAGGAGCTGACCGACGCCGCCGACTACTGGAGGGAGGGCTACGTCGGATTTCTGATCGGCTGCTCGTTCTCGTTCGAGGAGTCGCTTCTGCGCGAGGGGATCGAGGTGCGCCACATCACGCAGGGGCGGAACGTGCCGATGTACAAGGTCGAGCTGTTCCAGACCAGGCCCGCCGGACCGTTCAAGGGGCCCATGGTCTGCTCCATGCGCCCCATGACGCCGGAGAAAGCAAAGCGCGCCTACGAGATCACCGTTAGGATGCCGAACGTCCATGGCGCGCCCGTGCACATGGGGCCTGCCGCCGCCATCGGCATTCAGGACGTGATGAAGCCCGACTACGGCGAGGCGGTGGACATCTACGAGGGCGAGATCCCCGTGTTTTGGCCCTGCGGCGTCACGCCGCAGGCGGCGGTGGAAAACGCCAGACCGCCCATCGTCATCACCCACGCGCCCGGACATATGTTCATCACGGACATCCTCAATTCCGAGTTGAACGACTATCTGGAAGCGCAGAAGCACAAATAACCGACGCCGGGCGGGGTCGTGTCTTCGGACACGGCCCCGCTATTGCGCCGGTTCCTGTCCGTCCCAGCCCAAAAGCTGCGTGCCCAGCAGCAGGAGAAAGGGGAAGAGCACCATGCCGCCTACGCCGAGGACGCGGAAGCCGAGGTACATCGCCAGCAGCGACAGGACCGGCGGGAGCGACGACTGCGCCCCCAGCAGGCGCGGCTCCATCACGCCGCGCACGGTCAGCGTGACCAGATACAGCGCGAAAAGCGCGGCGGCGTGGGGGACGCGCCCCAGCAGCAGCTCCGCCGCCGCCCACGGCACGAGCACCGTCCCCGTGCCGAACACGGGCAGCGCGTCCACCAGCGTCGTGAGCACGGCGAGCAGCAGCGCGTAGGGGCGGCGCAGCAGCATCAGTCCGTACAGCACCTCGCCGAACGTTATCGCGCAAAGCGTCAGCTCCGCGCGCAGCCAGCGGCACGCGGAATGCGTCAGACAGCCGCGCAGGCGAATGAGCCGCGCCCGGGCGTCCGCCGGGCAGGCGCGGCGCGCCAGACGGCGCAGCTCCGGCAGGGAAGCGAGTATGAAGTACAGCGCCAGCACCGCCGTTGCGGCGGAGAGCGCGAGTCCCGGCAGCGCGGCGGCGCAGGCGGCAATCAGGGAGAGCAGCCGCGTCGCGCCCGCGCGCAGCAGCGCGCCTGCCTCGGCGGTGTAGCGCGTCAGGGTCTGCGCGACGCTGTCGCGCAGCCAGGGTGGACAGGCGGAGGCGTAGCGGTCCAGCCGCGCCAGCAGGGAGGAGAGCGCGTCCGGCGCTTCGGCGAGCAGCGCGGGCACGCCCGCGAGCAGGGCGCGCGCCTCGCGAAAGAGCGTCGTACCCAGCAGGGACAGCAGTCCGAACAGCGCAAACAGCGCGAACAGCGTCAGCACCAGCGCGGCAAAGCCCCGCCGGAAGCGAAACCGCCGCTGCAAATATGCCACGGCGGGCTCGAGCAGCGCGGCGGAAGCGGCGGCGAGCAAAAACGGTGCCAGCCACCACAGCACCCAGCGCAGCAAAACATAGCCGATGGCGAGCGCGGCGGTGGAGGCGGCGGCGCTGAGCAGAAAACGGCGGAGCTTGGCTTCGTCCATGGACGCTCCTTTCAAAAATACTTGCAAGTTTGCCCGTTCTGTGCTACGATGCCCGAAGAAGGACAACTGTTTGCGGAGGGCGGACAACGTGACGGGGAAGAAATACTATCTTGTGGCGGCAGAGGTGCTGCCGGAGGTGATTCTCAAGGTTGCGGAGGCGAATCGGATGCTTCGCGCCGGAGAGGTGGGCACAGCGCAGGACGCGGCAAAGGCGGTCGGCATCAGCCGGAGCGCGTTCTACAAGTATCGTGACGCGGTGCAGCCCTTTACCGACCTGAACACCGAGCACATCATCACCTTTTACACCCTGCTCAAGAATAACCCGGGCGTTCTGAGCAACGTGTTGACTATTTTTGCCGCCTCGGGCGCAAATATACTGACCATCAACCAGAGTATCCCGACCAACGGCTGCGCGGCGGTGACGATATCGGCGGACACGGGCGCGATGAACCGGACGATCGAGCGGCTGATTGCGGACGCGGCGGCTCTGGACGGCGTGGTGCGTTTTGAGATTTTGGCGGGCTGAACGGCGGACAACCGGAACGCATAGCATGGACTGGCGGAAGCATCCGTCAGTCCATTTGTTATCAGGAAGGGATACCATGAGTTTGATCGTGCAGAAGTTCGGGGGGAGCTCCGTCGCCGACGCCGACAAGCTGCTGCAAAGCGCGCGCCTCATCCGCGATGCGTACGCCGGGGGAAGCGACGTGATCGCCGTCGTGTCCGCGCAGGGCGACTGCACCGACCGGCTGCTGCATCAGGCGCGGGAGCTGACGCCGCAGCCTTCCGGACGCGAGCTGGACACCCTGCTGGCGGCGGGCGAGCAGATGTCGGCGGCGCTGACCGCCATAGCGCTGGAGACGCTGGGTGTCCCCGCCGTCTCCCTGGGCGCGTGGCAGGTGCCGGTCGAGGGTACGGGCGCGCACGGCGACGCGCGTATTGTCCGGGTGGGGCGCGAGCGCGTGGACGCCGCCCTCGCGGCGCGGCGCGTCGTGGTCGTCACGGGCTTTCAGGGCGTCAACGACCGGGGCGACCTCGTTACGCTCGGTCGCGGCGGCAGCGATTATTCCGCCGTCGCCCTCGCCGCCGCATTCCACGCCGCGCAATGTGTCATCTACACGGACGTGGACGGCGTCTACACCGCCGACCCGCGCCTGTGCCCGACGGCGCGGCGGCTCGCGCGCGTCAGCTATGCCGATATGTACGCGCTCTCCCACGCGGGGGCGCAGGTGCTCCACGACAAGTGCGTCGCCCTCGCGCAGGAGCGCGGCGTCGAGCCGGAGGTGCGCGAGCGCCGGGCGGACAGCGTCGGGACCCGCATTTGCGCCGAGGGCGAGCAGCGAAATGCCGTCGGCGTGACGCTGCGGCAGGAGGGCGTCCGCGCGACGGTCACGGTCGTGGGCAGGGTGTCGCTGGCGCTGGAAAAACGGGTCCTCGCCGCGCTCGACGCCGCAGGCGTCGCGGCGGACGGCGTGGACGCCACCGAGCGCACCCTGTCGCTCCACGTCCCGATCGAGCGCGCGCGGGAAGCGCTGCGCACGGTACACGACGCGGTGATCGAATAAAAAATAAGCTGTAGCGGAACTCGCTGCAGCTTATTTCCTGCCTGGCAATTTCCGTCAATCGGTATGGCTTCCGCCATTCTGACCGCCGTCATTCTGGTCAAATTCAATCCTTGACAACACCGCATACTACGCGTATAATATCATACGAAAATTGAACACTTCATCAAGAGCGGCGGAGGGACCGGCCCTGTGAAGCTGCGGCAACCTGAGCGATCAAGGTGCCAAATCCGGCGAAGAATCGAAAGATGAGGGAAGCATGAATTCGTGCCGAGGTCATCTTGACCCCGCATTTTTTCTGCCTTCATGAGAGGAGTGCACCATGGCAAAGCGCCTGTTCACATCCGAATCCGTCACCGAGGGGCATCCCGATAAGATATGCGACGCCATTTCCGACGCGGTGCTCGACGCGATCCTTGCGCAGGATCCGATGGGGCGCGTTGCCTGTGAGACCACTGTTACCACCGGCCTTGTCCACGTCATGGGCGAGATCACCACGGACTGCTACGTCGATATCGCGCGCATCGCCCGCGAGGTCGTCCGTGAAATCGGCTATGACCGCGCGAAGTACGGCTTTGACTGCGACACCTGCGGCGTCATCACCAGCATCGACGAGCAGAGCGGCGACATCGCCATGGGCGTGGACAAGTCCCTCGAGGCGAAGGAAAGCGGCGCGGAGACGCTGGACAACGGCGCGGGCGATCAGGGCATGATGTTCGGCTACGCCTGCACCGAGACGCCGGAGCTGATGCCCCTGCCGATCTCGCTGGCGCACAAGCTGGCAAAACGGCTGACGGACGCGCGCAAGCAGGGTATCGTCCGGGGACTTCGTCCCGACGGCAAAACGCAGGTCACGGTTGAGTACGACGAGGCGTGGAAGCCCGTGCGCGTGGACGCCGTGGTCGTCTCCGTCCAGCACGACCCGGACGTGACGCTCGAAGTCCTGCGCGAGCAGATGATCGAGCAGGTCATCCGTCCGACCATCCCCGCCGCTCTGTTCGACGCGGATACCAAGATTTACGTCAACCCGACCGGGCGCTTTGTCATCGGCGGCCCGCAGGGCGACAGCGGCCTGACCGGGCGCAAGATCATCGTGGACACCTATGGCGGCAGCGCCCCGCACGGCGGCGGCGCGTTCTCCGGCAAGGACCCCACGAAGGTGGACCGCAGCGCCGCCTACGCCGCCCGCTATGTGGCGAAAAACATCGTCGCGGCAGGGCTGGCGGAGAAGTGCCAGGTCCAGCTTGCCTACGCCATCGGCGTGGCGAAGCCCGTGAGCGTGCTGGTGGAGACCTTCGGCACGGGCAGGGTCAGCGACGAGAAGCTGGAGCAGGCGGTCAATCAGGTCTTTGACCTCCGCCCGACGGCGATCATCCGGGACCTCGACCTGCGCAAGCCGATCTACCGTCAGCTCGCCGCCTACGGTCACATGGGGCGCGAGGAGCTCGGCGTCGCGTGGGAGAGAACCGACCGCGTGGACGCGCTGAGAGCCGCAATACAGTAAAAAGCGTGACGCCGCATCGGCGACGTCACGATATCGGGGTGTTGCGCAGTTGGTAGCGCGCCTGCTTTGGGAGCGTGTACGCACTCCCCTGCCCGTCCGAAGCGTCGAGCCCGGAAAGCCGCATGGATGCTGGATTTTTGCTTATCCCCTCCTCTCGTATTTCCCCGCAAATCGTTCGAACGACCACATGTTTGACCACAACGGCGACCACATGAAAAAGTTCATATCCGGGTGTAGCGCAGCTGGTAGCGTGCTTGATTTGGGTTCAAGAGGCCCCGAGTTCGAATCTCGGCACTCGGACCAAAAATGCCGTTGAGATCTTTCTCAGCGGCATTTTCTTTGATGATATAGGATGGAATAGTGCATTTACAAAGCGCTATTCGAGTTTATCAATTTGTTTTTCTATTTCTTTCAGTTGCCATTTTATATCATTCAATGTAATAGATAATTTCGAATCAATATTTGATGATATCTCATTAATTCTTAGTTGTATCTCTTCTTTTCCAACGTAATCATTATCAATTTGCTCAAGCTGTTTTTCAATGTATTCGATTTGTTTATTTACAACAGCTAAGTTTACCTGATGCATTATTACTGCTGTCCCTATAGCAATCAGTATTGTGGCTATGATTGCTGGAAAAACATTCTTCTTAATCCAGTCGCCTACCCTATATCTAAACGGCGTTCGTCTAATATTATCTGATGACTCCAGTTTTCCTTCGTCAAATCCTCTGTCTGCCGATCCTTGTAGCATTTCATTGCTTACCGGAACTGTGCCCTCTGGAGAATACGATGAGTTTATAATGAAATCCCGATACTCTTGCGCTTGATTGGGCGTTTTTTTAAAGTTTCCCTTCTTTTTCTTTGGCATTATTAACCTCCGAAACTACAAGCAACATCAGTATTAAATCCCGTCATAGATTTTGTCATGAAACTATCAATGGAGTCTCTCACATCTTCATGTAATGGTGTAAAGTGTAATTGATAATCATAGGATACTCCCTTGATGCCTTCAGAAATATTGCCAACTGTGAATATTTTATTGATAAAATCAGCATTATCAGACAGTATTAGTCCTTTATCGGTTGGCTCTTTTCTCGAGAATCTAAAGTCCATAATGTTTTGTACGGTGGGGTTGAAAAAATTCGCTGCAAACCGCTGAATGTCACTGTCATCTAACTCGCATACATATACCACACCCAGTCTGCGAACCACCAGAGTATAGCGGGTTAACAGATTTGGGACGAGGTATTCAGATACTCTCTTTTTGAATAATTCACATTCGGAATCGAAATCGCTTTCGATGGTTTGCGTATACACCAGATTATTAGAAGTCAACAATAGTGAGTGTTTTCGTGCAGGGTTAAACAGCTGACGCTCCGTTGTGTATTGTGAGGAAATGTTGGTAAAAAAATCCGGAGAAAAGTATTGGTTCTTGTAGAGAATATCATCAGCAATCTCTCCCCAAGAGTCAAGCAGCTTAAACTTGTGATTAAACAACACTCCAAATGTTAGCTGAATAATGCTACGATCCAAATTCGTTTTCATAATAATCACCCTATGAGAATATACCATAGGTGATATACAATTTCAACTATTTACAAACTGCTCACGGTATTAGTCCCAGCCGGGCTAACACAAGGATTATCTCAAACATGTCGTGACTAATATATAGTGCTCCGTTTTGATCTGGTTTTAAGACTCCTTCTTTCAATAGCTTTTCGAAAATAAACCGGTACGCTTCTGGTAATTCTGTTATAGACCGATATTCCATTTTCTTTTCACCTCATTTTCTTCTAGTTTTCTGATATAGCTGCATACAGAATAATTCTTGAGACATGTCGAAATATGCAGAAGGAACGTATGCCGACTTGAAATGATGCTTTCCTTTTTTCCCGACGCGCTGTACCACCAGCAAAAACCGCATTTCTGAGATCATTTCGTGATCGTTTCGTGATTATAATAAATCTCTTTCTATCCGATAGTCCGGACAATTCTTACTGTTGTTAACAAGCTGCTGGCATCCGTCATAACGGCTATACACTACAACATATAATAACGATTCTATTGGAACGGGTACCGAAGATAAAAGAGCCTATTTCTTTGTCTACCCCGCCGCAGAATCTGACCCGGCTGCTGATTCTTTCAGCTGCCGCTTCTCTTCCTTGATCTGCGCACGAACCTCGGCGATCATTTGCTCCAGCAGGGGTTCCACCTCCTCGCGGGTTTTGGCGTAGACCGTGTGGACCTCACGTTTGCCGTGGGCGTTGGTGGGGGTGTAGCGCCCCTCGTAGAGGTGGTCGTCGCGACAGACGCCGCTGGTGCCAAGCTCGCGCGGGATGCGCAGATCACCTGCCCAAATTCTGCTTCGACACGGCGCGGACCTTGTCCTCAGCGTGGACGAAAGCGGCGACGACGAGGGGGTCGAAGTGCGTCCCGGACTCCTCCTTGATGATGTCTATCGCCTTCTCAAAGGTGAAGGGCTCCTTGTAGCTGCGGCGGGAGACCAGCGCGTCAAACACGTCCGCCACCGCCATGATGCGGGCGGAGAGCGGCGTTTCCTCGCCCTTGAGTCCCCTGGGATAGCCCCTGCCGTCCCAACGCTCGTGGTGAAACTCGGCGAGGTTCTTCGCCTCCTCCAGATAGCCGGAGTCCGGCACCAGCCTGATGGCGCTGGAAAGCACCTCGCTGCCGTAGATCGTGTGCCGCTTCATCTCCTCGAACTCCTCGTCCGTCAGCTTGCCGGGCTTGTTGAGGATCGTGTCGCTGACATGGATTTTGCCGACGTCGTGCAGCGGCGCGGAGTTGACCACGTCCTGTATGAAGCGGTCGTTGAGCTGGTCGGCGTAATAACCGTCGGCACGCATCTGTTCGACGATGATCTTGACGTAGGCGGCGGTTTTTCGCACATGGTCGCCGGTGCACTTGTCGCGGCTCTCCACCATGTCGGCCAGCACCATGATAAGGCCGTTCTGCATCTGTTCGATGACCTCGCCCTTGTGCTGCACCTCGGCAATGTAGTCCACCATGTCGCTGGTGGTTTTGCTGAAGGAGCGGTACAGGTTTTCCAGCTCGTCGCCGGTCCGGATGTCCAGGCTGCGAATGCGCTCCAGCGTGTCGGCGCGGGTGTTGTCGTCGTTGTAGGCAAATTCGTCGGCGGCGGTCGTCATGAGGTCGATGGGCATGATGACCTGCTCGTCCACCATCCACAGGCCGAGTATCAGCACCGCGATGAAGAAGCCGAAGAACAGCGAAATCACGCGCGTCAGATAGGCGTAGCTGTCGACGCTGATCTGATCCATGGCGATATCCGCTGCGGCGTAGCACTTGCAAACGCCCTGACTGTCGTAGATGGGGGAATAGGAGGTGAGCAGCCAGCCGTAGGTATCGTTCGTGACCAGCGGGGCAATGCGTTCGCCCGCAAACAGCGCGGGCAGATAGGGCGTGAAGGACTCGTCAAAGGGGACGACCGTGCCGGGCTCGGCGCCCTCCAATTCGTCCGTATCGAGGTCGAACACCACGTGGCAGCCGTCGGGCCGGATCTGATAGACGTAGACGTATTTGATTGACGGGGAGCTCTCACGGACGCCGTAGAGATGGCGCTCCACGTCGATGTAGCCGGGCGCGTCCTCGCCCAGCGCGAGGTAGGCGTCCACCATGTCCGCGTCCAGGATGCTGGCTGCCAGGTCGGACACCGCCTGTCCCAGCTTGGCGTGGTCCTGCACGGTGACGTCCCGGAAAAGCGAGAAGCTGATGACCGTTGCGGCGACGCCGATGACCAGCATGGCGACGGACAGCATGATAAGCGTCTTGACACGCAGGGACATGGTATGTTCAAAGTGGTGGGAGGATTCCGGGTGCTTTTGGAAATGCCGCCAGCCGAAGCGCCCCAGCTTCTCCCGCAGCGCCGCAGGCAGCAGGCGGATGAGCAGCAGCGCAACGGCAAGTGTGACCGCCTTGTCCAGCAGATCGAGGAGCAGGTCCGCCAGAAACTGGGAATAGAAGACGCTCAAGGCTGCGTGCTCGTAGAAGTAGTGCGCAAGCGGGGCGGAAATCCCCTCGCCGAAGCCCATGCCGTACAGGAACCAGGTGATGATGGAGCCCAGCCCGCCGCCGATGACCGCGAAAACGGGCACGCAGAGGAGTGCCTTCCACCACCTGCGGAAGTAGCCGTGCTGAGCAAAGAGAGAGGCGCACAGCGCGATGAGCACGTTCAGCGACCCGTAGTAGGCGTTGATCGGGTCGCCGCCCAGACTGCTGAACAGGTTCGTCAGGTAGCCCGTGAGGATGCCGGGCAGATAGCCGCCCAGAACCGCCGCCACAACGGTGCCGATCGCGTCGAGAAACAGGGGCGCGCCGACGGCGACCGCAGCCTTCGAGCCCAGCAGGTTCAGCGCCACACAGCACAGGGTCAGCGCAATGGCGTAGAGAAAGTCCTTTCGCTTGGCAGAAAACAGTGTGAGATGATGAAACGAATCGTGCATAGTCCGGGCCTCCTGCGTGGCGTAACCGCCGACACCAAATTCGGATGTATTCTATCACACGATTCCGCCTGAATCAATGAAAACAAGACGGCTTTTCCCCAAAACCCAGCGCCCCAAAAGGCGGTTCAAATTAGGGATTTCGAGAACAAGCTAATTTGAGCCAGAATTCTTCGGGCGGGAACAACGGAAAACGGCTTCATGGGAGCAGAAACGCTCCTGTGAAGCCGCTTTCTTTATGTACAAATACCGGGCCGGATATTTGTGCGGATTATGCTCAGAATTAACTTGCTATCCTGCCGCCGTAGAGTGATTAATACAGTACCCCAAGGGGGAATCACACTTTACGGAGGTACAGACCATGACAACGAAAATGAACCTGAACGGAACCACGCGCAAGGCGCTCGTCGCCGCCATTGCGGAAATCACCGGGGAAAAAGCCATCTACCGCGCCATGCCCACCTGCAACTACGACATTGGCGACATCACCGTCACCAAGGACGGCTGTATCATTTTCCCGGACGATTCCGACATTCTTGCCGCGCTTGTGGAGGCGGGCTTCACCGTTGAAAGCAATGACGCTGCCGAGCAGAACGAGACCACCGGCTTGACGGTCAGCCTGCCCAAGGACGGCTTCACCGACAGCGCAATCGACAACCTGCGGAAGCTGGTCGATGCGAAAGCCACCCTGATGCGGAAAGCCCTCGGAGCCGACCGACTGGACATTGAGGTCACCGAAGACACGGTTTTCTTCCCTTGGTGGGACACCCTGCCGGAGCCGGAGGAGACACAGGCTTACACGAGGTTCCTTGCCGCCATCTGCGGCATGGCGAAGGAGGCAAAGCGGGTCCTCGCCAAGGAGACTGAGGTGGAGAGCGAAAAGTACGCATTCCACTGCTTCCTCCTCCGGTTGGGTTTCATCGGCGCAGACAGCAAGACCGAGCGGAAGATTCTGCTCCGCAACCTTTCCGGCCACTCAGCTTTTCGCAACAAAGCCGAGGAGGAGAAGTTCAAGGCTAACCAGAAAGCCAAGCGGGACGCCGCCAAAGCCGCGCAGCAGGCCGCCGAGGGCGAGACTTCCAAGCCCAGCGGGGAGGTGTTCGCATGAAACCGATTCGACCGGAACAGCTTGCCCGTCTGCGCAGCACCTACCCGCCCGGCACCAGAGTGGCGCTCGTCCGTATGGATGACGTGCAGGCTCCGCCCATCAGCACACTGGGCACCGTGACAGGGGTGGACGATACCGGCTCCCTGCTGGTCAACTGGGACAACGGCAGCGGACTCAATGTGGTCTGGGGAGTCGATGCGGTCAGGAAGGTGGTGAGCGAAAATGACTGGCACCGTCCGGGAACAGATTCTCGCCATCCGGGACACTGGCCTGACGAATATGTTTGATGTGCTGACAGTACAGCGGCTGGCCTACGACAGAGGCTACTACGAACTGGTCTGCTACCTTGAGGAACACCGCGGCGAGTACGCACACTTCATCCTGACAGGCGAGGTATAGAGCCACACAGCCCGCTCCCGACACCGGGGACGGGTCTCTATCTCTGTGATGGACGCCGCAGAAGACCGTCGGCCCCTCTCACGAACAAAAAATGCGAAATCAAAGGGGTGATTGCCCATGCTGGAACGAAACGCTGCGGAAAGCGCATATTATGCTCGGATTTGCATGGATTTTGAGGCGCTACTGAAATACCAAAACAGCCGGGAAACACTGAAACCATGCGGCTTTTGCGTTCCTGGCTGTTTGTCATATCCCCCTCTGCAATTTCGCGGAAATTAGCGAGGGATGGGGCGACGGTCTTCAGCGGCAGAGGCGATAGAGAATTGACCCCGGCCCCCACCAATAGGGGATTATTAGGCGGCATTAATCCATTTGTCGCCGCATTTTCTTATTCTCGATAAATCATTCATCTCTCAGAGAGCATAGTCCTTACATGACGGACAGGCGTTTTATAAGGGGTCATCGTTTCTTCTGAATTGGCGTTCTCTTTTGCTTTTTTCACAAGATAGCACAGATACAGAGATGCTCATTTTGCTGTTCAACGTCCCTTGCTCCTGCGCCCGGTTAAATTCCGTCCGCAGAACAGAATCTACAGCGGATTTGCCGTATTCATCGAGCAGAGCGTATTTCCGCAGCATATCTTCATAATCTTCCTCAACAGCCCATTCACCAAGCTGGGCGACCTCTTCTTCGATGAGCGTGGCGGAGCGGTGGTCTTCGGAAGTGCCAATGATGTAATCGACGCGCTTGTCGAACAGTTCACTGAGCCGGGCCAGCATATCGAAACCGGGCATACGTTTCCCCGTTTCCCACATGGCGACGGTTCCCTTGGAGACACCGAGCGTCTCGGCCAGCGTTACCTGCGTCAGCCCTTTTTCTTTCCTCAACTGCTTCAATCGCTCCGGAAACATGATTCTCGCACTCCTTTCCGCTCTATTCTCACTTATTATACTTTATCGAGCCTCCGATTTCAAGAGAAAACCCGGTATTTGCCATACTGTGTTTCAAAATATTACATTCAATTCTAACATATTGTGAGATTTGCTATTGACAACGACTACTGAATGTGCTATTCTATCAGCGTGGGGGACATCGTATCCCTGCGGAGAGCCCGCTCCTACACCTGGGAATCAGAGTCAATCAAAGCCAAATAATGACAATCCGAGCCAAACGCCGGACTTCTGAGTCAATCAATGACAATCAGAGGTCCGGCGTTTTTTTTGTCGCCCATACGGGCAAATCCACAAGAAAGGAAGGCTTTGAGATGGATAAAGAAACCATGAGCGTGCAGGAACTGTCTGCCCGGATGGGCATCAGTCTCCCCAAGGCGTATGCCCTGGTCGCGGAAAAGCGGTTGCCGGAAAGCGAGAAGGAAGTCCTTGATTTCCTTGCAGAGCTGCCTCATCCCCCGTCTTTCATCATCAGATCGGGGAACGGCGTCCACGCATACTGGGATTTTCAGGCAGCCGTATCGAATACGGGACGGGACTGACCGTGCCTACATTGAGGGCATTCTCGACGGCTTTGAGTCGTATGCGATCAAGCTGGCCTATGACAACCACGGCTGGGTGTTCGACTATGTTGCCGATCTCGCCCGGATGCTCCGGTTGCCGGGGACTACGAATTTCAAGACAGCGGAGCGTCCGCTGTGTGAAATCATATCGGAATCTCCTGCAAGGTACGACCCGTCCGACTTCGAGCCCTTCGCTTTGGTGAAAGGCGCAGCCCCAGAGTCGGAGGCAGCGGAGCCGGAGGATGAATTTGCCCTGATGGGCAAGGGCAGCGGGAAGGAACTGATTGATAAGTGTCCGTTCCTTCAGCACTGCCGGGATGATGCGGCGAACCTCTCCGAGCCGATGTGGTACGCAGCCATCACCAATCTGGCGATGACGGCGGACGGTCACAATGTCGTGCATGAGATCAGCCGCCCGTACCCGAAGTGCAGCTACTGGGAAACGCAGGCAAAGTATCGGCACGCTGCCGAGGAGGACAAGCCGGTCACCTGTGACCACATCAAAAATGTTCGCTGCTTCAACTGCGGAAGAGACTGCGGCGTGAAAGCGCCGATTGCGCTCATCCGCACCGATAAGCGGGCCGGACCGCAGGAGTGGGAAACGCCGATCCCCTTTGAGGAGTACAGGCTGCCGGAGTTTCCCGTTGACGCGCTGCCGCCGCCCATAGCCGACTATGTCGTTGCCCTTGCGGAGCATACGCAGACCCCCGTGGATATGGCGGGAACCTGCGGGCTTTCCGTAATCGCATTAGGGACGCAGGGCAAGTATAAAGTCGAGGCGAAGCCCGGCTGGAACGAGCCGACGAACCTGTTCCAGTTGTGTATCATGCCTCCCTCCGAACGGAAGTCAGCCGTCGAGAACGGTATGCTGATGCCGGCGAACCGCTACGAGACGGAGTACAACACCCGGCACGCGGCGGAGTTCGAGATGAGCCAGGTGCGGAAACGTATGCTGGAGCGTCGGCAGAAGGCTCTGGAGGAGCAGGTCTCCAAGGGCAAGGCGGATATGTCGGAGCTGGAGCGGGTGGTCAAAGAGCTGGCGGAGTTCCGGGAGAAAAAGCCTCTGAAGCTGTACGCGGACGACATCACGACCGAGAAACAGGTGTCGCTGATGGGCGAAAGCGGAGGATGGGCCGCAATCATCTCAACCGAGGGCGGCATCTTCGATACGCTGGCGGGAATCTACACGCCCCGTGTCAACATCGACGTTCTGCTCAAGGGCTTCTCCGGCGATCCCATCCGGGTCGACCGTATCGGCAGAACCAGCGAGTGCATCATGAACCCGGCGCTGACCATGTTCCTGATGGTACAGCCCAGCGTCCTGTCCGGCTTGATGCAGAATAAGACCCTCCGGGGACGCGGCCTGACGGCAAGGTTCCTGTATTCCATGCCCACATCCTTCGTGGGCAAGCGGAGGTATCGGACGGAGCCGATTCCCGATGATGTCTACCGCAGATACGAGGCGAGGATCAAGAACATGCTGCAAGAGGAATACCCGAAGAAGCCAGAGCGCATCACTTTCCGAAGAGGCTGACAGGATGATCGAGGCTTTCGCGGAGGAACTGGAACCCCGGCTCAAGGATGAATATGCCGACATTGCGGATTGGGTCGGAAAGCTGATCGGCAACACCCACCGCATCGCCGGTCTGCTTTGCCGGGCATCCGTTGACCGCTATGAAGAATTCATGGATAGCCGGGAGCCTCTGGTCGTCAGCGCGGAGAACATGGGCAACGCCATACGGCTGGCCCGGTACTTCCTCGAACACGCGAAAGCGGCCTACTCCCTCATGGGAGCGGACGATACCGCGAAACAGTGCCAGTATGTGCTGGCGGCAGTCAAGGACAACGGTCTTATGAAGTTCAAGCGCCGGGACATCATGCGGCTCTGCCGCTCCTTCAAAAAGGCAGATGAATTGCAGCCCGTTCTCGACCACCTGATCGACTACGGCTACATTGCCCCGAACGGGAAGACCGCATGGAGCGGCAAGGGCAGACCGCCCGCTCAGATGTTTCTGGTCAATCCCAAAATCTATGAATCCTGACGGAAACCGTGACTTTTGTCCTTTTCCGCACGCTGTCCCTTAATAAACACAGAACGCCAATAAAAGAAGTAGAAGCCTTTTTCTTCTTTATATTCATTCTCATTTATAAAGGACAGCGTGAATTAAAGGACAAAAACGGGCTTTCCGTTTGGTGAATACAACAATCGGAGAAAGGAGGTGTCCACCATGCGGTTCAATGTCTATTACGGAGCGGAGCCGAGAATCACGAACGCCGACAGGCACGATTTCGACCGTGGGAACTATGAGTGCGCTCTTGTGCTGCGTGACCGGAAGGATAATCCGGTCATCGTGTCCCGGAGCAAAGACCCGGATTTTCCGGTCTGGAAGGTCGAATGCGGCTACTCCTGCTGTGTCTTTCTGACCAGAGCGGAGGCAATGGCATTCTGTGAGAAACGCTATAAGCGTGTGAAGGGAGGTTCAGCATGATCACCAGCATCCGTTACCATCCGCTGATCGAGCGGGACACCGATGCCCATAAGTACGCGCCGCTGTTCGTCACCACGGATGAGGCGGCGGTGCGCAGAGCGCACAGCTACTATCTGGAAGAATTCGTGAACGGCTATTACCGGCTCTGCGCCGGGAAAGCCCGCGCCCTTCCCGATGGCGGCAGGATGACGATTGCCTGTCCTGTCTGCGGCAATCGTCTGGAAAACATCACGGCAGGGAAACACACACCTACTCAGGCGCTGTATGTATGCCGCGCCTGCAACAACTGAAAGGAAGGTATTGATTATGGCAATTTATGAAATGCACAAGGCCGATAAGGCTGGAACCGTGTTCACAACAAAGGATACGTTATATACCAAGGAGTATGCGGAGCAGCATATGCCGATGTACCTTGAAGGGCATCTGATTGAGAATGAGAACGGAAAAATCAGACGGCGCTACCGTCTCCATTCCGACAAGCCGTTCACGATTGAAGCGGCGCTTGCCCTCGACATCAACTGCCCCGAGTGCAACACCCGCCTCAAGCAGATTGGCAGATGCCTGAACACCCACGACCTGGGGCTTTACAAGTGCCCCGCCTGCGACAAGAACTGAGGAGGAAAACACCATGAAAGATTATATGAGCATCAGTACCCCCGAATATGACCTGCATTTCTGGAACGCCCTGCGCGGCAGGAACTATAACCCTGCTTTTCTGAGCAAGGGCGCAACCTCGGAAACCGGGATACATCTTCTCCCGGCTTCCGACGGCGGCAAGTTCCTCACCTACCTCAAGGCGGAGAGCCTTTTCCGCAGGATCGGGACCGTCATCACTGTCGGCATCGGCGACCACCACATTCTGGCGAAGGACTGCAAGGATATGGCGGGCTGGTACGACGAGGGGGAAAGCATTCCCGTCTACGAGGGAATCCGGGATTTCACCGTTCTCGGTCTCGGCAGCCGCAAGCTGGCCAGCTTCATCAAGTTCGATGAAGAATTCGCCAGGGACGCGGTATTCGACTTCAACGACTATCTGCTGCGCCGGTTTGCCCGCGTGATGGCAGGACGGAAGAGCAGGCATTTATCGCCGGAACGTCCGCTACGCAGCCCCACGGTTTGCTGAAACCGGAGACGGGAGCGGAAATCGGTGTGAACGCCGCCGCGCTCACCTATGAGGATATGGTCAGGCTGTTCTTCTCGCTTGACCCGGAATACCGGGAACGCGCCATGTGGATCATGAACGATGAGACCGCCCTGCACCTGCGCACGGTGAAGGATGACGCCGGGAACTATCTCTGGAACCATTTCAACGAGACCATTCTCGGCAAGCCGGTGATCATCTCCAACTTCATGCCCTCCGCAGAAGCAGGCTCCGTCCCTGTTCTGTTTGGCGATTTCAGCTACTATTGGGTAGTGTGCCGCCGTCCCCTTGGAATCCGTGCGCTGAGCGAGAGATTTGCCCAGTTCGACCAGATCGGGTACCTCGGCACAGAATACCTGGACGGCAGGCTCGTCCGCCGCGAAGCGGTAAAGGGTATCAGCATCACCGGGTAAATCTCTCCTGCGGTCAGCCGTCAGCATGAACGGCGGCTGGCCGCTTTTCTCTCAAAATGACAAAACAGGCCAATCCATGACAAACACCGGCAAAAGAAGACGCATTCATTTCACTCAGGGAGGGTTTGTCATGGATACGCAGCCTGTTGCTGTTTTTGAAAAGACCATAGGCGATACAACCTATATCGTGGAATACGCAATCAGCGAATGCGCGAAGGAAACCGCCTATGACAAAATAAAGAAGCTGATTCTCAACGACGCGGAAAATTATCGGAATACCAGGGCTTCGTGAGCCAAATTGACTTGACTTCCGGGCGGTAAAGAGCGAATATGAACTACCGCCCGGAGACTGCCGGAAAGGAGGATTTTTAATGAGCATGAGACAGTCTTCGGCTACAGCGAAGAAGAATGATAAGATCACTGCGCTCTACTGCCGCCTTTCACGGGATGACGAGCTGCAGGGCGATTCCAACAGCATCAAGAACCAGAAAACCATCCTGCAAAAATACGCTGACGACAACGGTTTTACCGACACGGCGTTTTTTGTGGACGATGGGTACAGCGGGACCAACTTCGACAGACCGGATTGGCAGCGCCTGATGGGACTGGTGGACGAGGGGAAGGTCGGCACGATCATCGTTAAGGATATGAGCCGCCTTGGACGCGACTACCTGAAGGTCGGCATGTATACCGAGATGGTTTTCCCCAACGCCGACGTGCGGTTCATCGCCATCAACAACGGCGTGGACAGCGCAAACCAGGCGGAGAACGACATGACGCCGTTCATCAACATCTTCAACGAGTTTTACGCCAAGGACACCAGCCGGAAAATCCGCGCCGTATTCAAAGCGAAGGGATAGGCGGGAAAACCGCTCTGCACGAACCCTCCGTATGGATATGTCAAGGACCCGGAAGACAAGAACCACTGGATCGTCGATGAAGAGGCGGCGGGGAACGTGAGGGAGGTGTTCCGTTTGTGCGTGCAGGGATATGGCGTTTCGCAGATTGCCAATGAAATGAGCAGGCGTCATGTGCTGAACCCCACGGCCTACGCCAAGGCCAACGGAAGGAACATCTCCGACAACCGCAGCAACGTAGGCGATTACACCTGGGCGGACAGCACCGTTTCCCATATGCTTTCCCGACCGGAGTACCTCGGACACACGGTCAATTTCAAGACCTACCGTAAGTCCTACAAGCAGAAAAAGCAACTGAAAAACGACCCCTCCGAATGGCAGATTTTCGAGAATACCCATGAGGCTATCATCGACCGGGAGACCTACGACATTGTCCAGCGTATCCGTGACGGCAGACGCAGGTGGACGCCGATGGGCGAGATGCCTGCCCTGCCAGGCATGGTGTTCTGCGCTGACTGCGGAGCCAAGCTGTACCAGGTAAGGGGACGGTCGCTGCCGCAAAGCGAATACATGGTGTGCGCTACCTCCGGAAGAAGGGCAAGGAAGCCTGCCCGTCCCATCAGATTCGGAATTGTGTTCTTGAGGGACATCTGCTCGACGGCATCCGCTCGGTGACCGCCTTTGCCAGAGAGCATGAGGATGAATTTGTGGAGATGGTCACGAAGAAGAAACGCGCCGAGGCTGACCGCAGCCTGCGGGACGGAAAGAGAGATGGAACAGGCACAGGCCCGCATCCGCAAGCTGGACGAGATCATCCAGCATCTGTACGAGGACAACCTTGAGGGCAAAATCAGCGATGAGCGTTTTGTGAAGCTGAGCGAAAACTACGAGAAAGAGCAGAAAACGCTCGAAGCCCGTGTGTCCGAGTTGCGCGGTCTGATTGCCTCCGAGCAGGAATCCAGCGTCAATGTGGAGCGCTTCCTCGACCTTGTGCGGAAGTATACCGACATCCGGGAACTGAACGCAGAGTTGATCAGGGAGTTCGTTGAAAAGATTATGGTCTTCAAGGCGGAGCGCATTGACGGCAGGCGTGTTCAGCGCATCCGCCTCATTTGGAATTGCATCGGTGAGTTCATGCCGCCGATGCCTCAGAAGGAAGAGAAAACGGCATAGCCGCATTTCACGACTATGCCGTATTTCCGGGATTATGAAATCCCAAAGTTGCACCCGCTAACGGGGCGCTGGGTTTTTCAGCTGCGCCGCCTCGCGCGAGGCGGCGCTGTGGAACGCGGACTTTTCAGAAGCGGATCAGAGCGTGACGGTTGCCTGCTTTTCCTCGCGGATGCCGTGCTTCTCTGCGTAGCCGGTGAGCATCAGGGTCAGCGCGCCGTCGCCGGTGACGTTGCACGCGGTGCCGAAGCTGTCCTGAAGGGCGAAGACCGCCAGCATCAGCGCCGTGCCGTCGCTGTCGAAGCCGAGCACGCCGGTGATGAGACCGAGGGACGCCATCACCGTGCCGCCAGGAACGCCGGGCGCGCCGATGGCAAAGATGCCCAGCAGCAGGCAGAACAGCACCATCGTGCCGACGGCGGGAAGCTGGCCGTAGAGCACCTTGGACACGGTCATCACGAAGAAGACCTCGGTGAGCACGGAGCCGCAAAGGTGGATGTTGGCGAACAGGGGGATGCCGAAGTCCACCATATCGGGGCGCAGGTTCTTGCTCTTGCGCGCGCAGCTCAGCGCGACGGCGAGGGTCGCGGCAGAGGACATCGTGCCCACAGCGGTCAGGTAAGCGGGGCCGTAGTGCTTGACGACCTCGATGCCGGAGCGCCCGGAGTAGACGGACGCCGCGCCGTAGAGGACGGCGAGCCAGATGTAATGGCCCAGCATGACGATCAGGATGACGATCAGGAACACGGGGAGCTGCCGGGTGATGGAACCCTCCCACGCGAGACCGCAGAACGTGGCGGCGATGAAGAAGGGCAGGACGGGGATGATAACCTTCTTGACGATCTCCAGCACGATGTTCTGGAATTCCTGCAGCACGGCGGTGATGGTGTTCGCCTTTGTCCACACGGCGGAGAGGCCGATCAGCACGGAGAACACCAGCGCGGACATGACGGGCATGATCTGCGGGATGTCCAGCTGGAATGCCACGGCGGGCAGGTCACGCAGGCCCTCGGGGTCAGTGACGATGCTCAGGTGCGGGATGATGGCGTAGCCCGCGCCCATGGACAGGAACGCGGCGAGAATGCTGGAGGCGTAGGCGATGATGATCGCCACGACCAGCATACGGGTTGCGCTCTTGCCCAGCTTGGTGATGGACGGTGCGATGAAGCCGATGATAATCAGCGGCACGCAGAAGGTGATGAGCTGGCCGAGGATGTACTTGACCGTCACGACGACGGTCATGGCGCCCTGGGGCAGAACCAGCCCCAGAAGAATGCCCAGCACGATGCCGAGCAAAAGACGCGCGGGAAGGCTTTTCAATACTTTCATGCTTTTCTCCTTTTTATATAGTATCACTCTGTTCGATACAGGAACAGAGTGATACTATACTCTTTTTTTTTCAAAAGTCAAGCCTGCGTCAAAACGCGGCGCAGATGGCGCGGATGGCGGCTTCATAGCCGCTGTCGTCCACGCCGATGATGATGTTCAGCTCGCTGGAGCCCTGGTCGATCATGCGGATGTTCACGCCCGCGCCGGCGACGGCGGAGAAAACCCGCGCCGCCACGCCGCGCGTGCCGCCCATGCCGTGGCCCACCACGGCGATGAGCGCCAGCCCCTCCTCCACGGAGAGATGGTCGGGCCGGAGCTGAAGCTCGATCTGACGCAGCACCGCCTCGCGGCAGGCGTTGAACGAGGCGCTGTCCATCACGACGGACATGGTGTCGATGCCGGTCGGACAGTGCTCGAAGGACACGCCGTGGGCGGCGAGAATGTTCAGCAGCCGCGCGCCGAAGCCGATCTCGTTGTTCATCAGCGACATCTCCACCTGCAGGACCGTGAAGCCGCGCCGTCCCGCGACGCCTGTGACCGGGCGCTCCGTTGCGGCGGGCGGGTTGTGGGAAATCATCGTGCCCGCGTCGTCGGGGCGGTTGGTGTTGCGGATGTTGATCGGAATGCCCGCCGCGCGGACGGGGAACACCGCGTCCTCGTGCAGCACGGACGCGCCCATGTACGAGAGCTCGCGCAGCTCGCGGTAGCTGATGCGGTCGATGGTGCCGGGGTTCGGCACAATGCGCGGGTCGGTAAAGAGCATCCCGCTCACGTCCGTCCAGTTTTCGTACAGCCTCGCGTTCACCGCGCGGGCGACCAGCGCGCCGGTCACATCGGAGCCGCCGCGCGTAAAGGTGTGGACGCGCCCCGTGTCGTCCGCGCCGTAGAAGCCCGGCACCACGGCGTAGTCCGCGCCGCGCAGAGCGGAGGCGAGCGCCTCGTTCGTGCCCTCGGCGAGGAAGCGCCCGTCGGTCGTGAAGCGCACGGCGTCCGCCGCGTCGATGAAGCGGAAGCCCAGATAGGCGGCGAGCAGCTTGCTGTTGAGGTATTCGCCCCGGCTCGCCATGAAGTCGCGCTCCGGCGCCTCGCGCAGGCGCGCGGCGATGGCGTCCAGCTCGTCGTCGAGCGGGAAGTCGATGGACAGCTCCGCCATGATCTCCGCGAAGCGCGCGCGGATCTGCGCCAGAACGGGGGCAAAGTCCCGCCCCGCCGCCGCAAGGTCATAGCAGCGGTAGAGCAGGTCTGTGACCTTGACGTCGGACTGATCGCGCTTGCCGGGCGCGGAGGCGACGATGTATCGGCGGTCGGCGTCGGCGCGCACGATCTCCGCCGCCTTGCGGAACTGAGCCGCGTCGGCAAGCGAGCTGCCACCGAATTTGGCAACGATGGGTTTCATGGACAGCCTTCTTTCCTTATTCATCCAGCGCGGTCAGATCGTCCGCAGTCTCGCGCCGCACGGCGACATAGCTCTCGCCGTCGCGCAGCATGACGACGGGTGGACGCGGCACGCGGTTGTAGTTGGACGCCATGGCGTAGTTGTACGCGCCCGTGGTGCACACGGCAATCAGGTCGCCCCGACGGACGGTCTCGGGCAGGAGTACGTCGGGCTGGAGGATATCGCCGCTCTCGCAGCAGCAGCCGGCAAGGTCGCAGCGCAGCGTGCGCGGCGCGTTCATGCTGTCCGCCGGCAGGACGGTGTAGCGGCTTTTGTAGAGCGCGTAGCGGGGATTGTCGGTCATGCCGCCGTCCACGGCGACATAATTCTTGTAGCCGGGAATGCGCTTGACGGACTGCGCCGTGTAAAGCGTCAGCCCCGCGTCGGCGACGATGCTCCGCCCCGGTTCGAGCACGACGGCGGGCTCCGGCAGGGACAACTCCTTGCATACCGCGTGGAACACGCGGGCGACGTTGCCCAGCTTGTCCGCAATGTCAAGGACCGGGTCGTCCGACGTGTAGCGGACGCCATAGCCGCCGCCGAGGTCGAGCAGGGAGGCGGTGAAGCCCAGCCTGCGGCGCATTTCCGCGATAAAGCGCAGCATCACATCCACCGCGCGCTCGAACACGTCCTCCGCAAACACCTGCGAGCCGACGTGGCAGTGGAAGCCCAGCAGCTCGACGTGGGGGAGGGACAGGGCGAGGCGGGCTAGCTCCTCCGCCTGCCCGGTGGCGATGGCGCGGCCGAACTTGCTGTCCACCATGCCGGTGTTCACCGCCTCGTAGGTGTGCGGGTCGATGCCGGGGGTGACGCGCAGCAGGACCTTTTGAACCAGACCGCGCTTCGCCGCCTCCGCCTCGATGGCGCCCAGCTCGTCCTCATTGTCCGCGACAAAGCAGCCGACGCCGCAGTCCATGGCGCAGGCGACGTCCGCGTCGGTCTTGGCGTTGCCGTGGAAGAACGCGCGCGAGAGGTCAAAGCCCGCCTTGGCGGCGGTGCGGATCTCGCCGCACGATACCACGTCGACGCCCATGCCCTCGTCGCGCATGACGCGGTAAAGCTGCGTAAAGGAGTTTGCCTTGCTGGCATAGAGCGGCAGGGCGTTTTTACCGAAATGGCGGCGCATGGCGTCGCGGTAGACGCGGCAGTTGTGCCTCACGCGCGCCTCGTCCATGAGGTACAGCGGCGTCCCGTACCGCGCGGCGAGACTGACGGTGTCCTGCCCGGCAAAGGTCAGGTGACCCGCCTCGTTGACGCCGAGGTTGTCACAGGTAAACATATCCAATATCCTCAGTTTCTTTTTCCGACGGAAGACCTTCTCAAAGCAGATGGGCGCGAAGCTCCTCCCCCGAGAGCGGGGAGAGGTCGGCGGGCGCCACGTCGAACACCGTCTTGCAGCCCGTGTCGCCGCGCTGCGCCATCTTGTGCACGGCGCGGGCGAGGGCGACGAGGACGCCTGCGGTAAACTCCGGGTTGCTGTCCAGCGTGAGGCGGTACTCGATGGTGTGGCTGTGCTCGCCGTGCAGCCCGGTCCTGCCCGTGCGGAACACGAAGCCGCCGTGGGGCAGCTCGGCGTGGTCGCGTTTCATCTCCTCGGCGGAGATGAAATGAACGGTGGTGTCATACTCGTCGAAGTAGTTCGGCATCGTGACGATGGCGCGCTCGATGGCCGCCCTGTCCGCGCCCTCTGCTGCGACGACGAAGACCTCGCGGCGGTGCTTTTCGCGGGTGCTCAGCTCCGGCATGGAGCCGCTGCGCACGGCGTCCAGCGCCTCGGGAATGGGCACGGTGTACTGTCGCGCGTCCAGAACGCCGTCGATCCGGCGCACCGCGTCGCTGTGCCCCTGGCTGACGCCGCGCCCCCAGAAGGTGTAGTCCTTGCCGTCCGGCAGGATGACAGAGGAATAGAGCCGATTGAGCGAGAACATGCCGGGGTCCCAGCCGCCGGAGATCAGCGCGACGTGGCCGCCCGCGCGCGCCGCCTCGTCCACGTTGGCAAAGTGCTCGGGAATGCGGGCGTGGGTGTCGAAGCTGTCCACGACGCAGCACTTGCGCGCGAGCGCCGGAGTCATGACGGGCAGGTCGGTGGCGCTGCCGCCGCAGATGATAAGGACGTCGATCTCGTCCAGATGCGCGTCCAGCTCGGAGACCGCGAAGACGCCGACCCCCGTCAGCGTGCGGACGCTCGCGGGGTCGCGGCGCGTGAACACGGCGGTCAGGGTCATGTCGGGATTCTGCGCGGCGGCGCACTCCACGCCGCGCGCAATGTTGCCGTAGCCGTAAATTGCAAGCCTCATTGGGATGACCTCCTGATTTTAGGGAAACGCTGAAGCAATCGGCGTGTGCGGGGATTGATCCGGCGTTTCCTCAGAATGAAATCATGCTCTTCATGTCGTAGAGTCCCGCGCCCTTGCCCTGGAGGAACGCGGCGGCGGCAAGCGCGCCCTCGGCGAACAGCGCGCGGCTGTGCGCCTCGTGCTTGAGCGTGATGGTCTGGCTGTTTGTGCCGATCATCACCTCGTGCTCGCCGACGATGTTGCCCATGCGGATGGCGTGGACGCCGATTTCCTCGCTCGTGCGCTTGCCGTGCCCGCTGCGCCCGGCCACGACCGTCGCCTCCGGGCGGACCTCCCGAATGGCGTCCGCGATGGCGAGCGCCGTGCCACTGGGGGCGTCCACCTTGCGGTCATGGTGCTTTTCGATGATCTCGATCTCCGCGTCCGGCATCGCGGCGGCAGTTTTTTTCGCGAGCTCCAGGAGCAGCGCCACGCCGAGGGAGTAGTTGGCGGAGAAGAAGAGGGGAACCTCCGTCGCCGCCGCGAAGATCGCGGCCTTTTCCTCCTCCGTCTGTCCCGTTGTGGCGAGGACAAGCGGCAGGTGGTTTTCCTTTACAAAGCGCAGGAGATCGTTCGTGACGCAGTGGTGGGAGAAGTCCACCACGCAGTCCACGTCCGTCATCGCGCCGTCGAAGGTCTTCGTGCAGGGGACCTTGATGTCGTCGCAGTCGAAGAGACTGACGCCGCCGGCCAGCTCCGCGCCGCGATAGCCCGCAAGCGCCAGCTTTGCCACCTCGCGCCCCATCGCGCCGCCGAGACCGCTGACCAGTATTCTCATAACATACCTCTTTTCTCAGATGAGCCCGTGCTGACGCATCAGCGCGAGCAGCGTTTCCTCGTGCTCCGGCTCCATCGGCGTGAGCGGCAGGCGCAAATAGTTTTCACACCAGCCCATTGCCGCCATCGCCGCCTTGACGGGGATGGGGTTGGTCTCGCAGAACAGCGCCTGAATGAGCGGCAGGAGCTCGCACTGGAGCTTCGCCGCGCCCGCCGTGTCGCCCCGGAAGAAGCGCTCGCAGATTTCGACGGTCTGCTTCGGCGCGACGTTGGAGAGCACCGAGATCACGCCCTGACCGCCCATGGAGAGGATGGGCACGATCTGATCGTCGTTTCCGGAGTACATCGTCAGCTTGTCGCCGACGAGCGCGGCGGTCTCCACGATCTTGGAGATGTTGCCGTTCGCCTCCTTGATGGCGGCGATGTTGGGGTAGCCCGCCAGCGCCGCGTAGGTGGAGGGCTCGATGGAGACGCCCGTGCGGGACGGCACGTTGTAGAGGATCAGCGGCTTGGTGGAAGCGTCCGCGATGGTCTGGTACATCTTGACGAGACCCTTCTGCGTCGCCTTGTTGTAGTACGGCGTCACGACCAGCATGGCGTCTGCGCCGACCTCGCAGCAGTAGCGCGTGAGACTGACGGCGTAGGCGGTGTCGTTGGAGCCGGTGCCCGCGATGACGGGGACGCGCCCCGCCGTTCGCTCGACGCTGTAGCGCACGACCTCGCGATGCTCCGCGTCGTCGAGGGTGGAGCCCTCGCCGGTGGTGCCGGCGATGACGAGGGCGTTGACGCCCTGCTCGATCTGCCAGTCGATGACGCGGCCGAGGCGATCGTAGTCCACGCCGCATTCATTCAGCGGGGTAATCAGCGCGGTGGCAACGCCGCGAAAGATGGGTTCACGCATGATTTTGCTCTCCTTTTATGATTTTGATTTATGCGTATCGGCTTTAGTCAGCCGCCCACAAGATATGCGCCACTACCGTAGC
>CAMKFK010000015.1 GCA_946411835.1 uncultured Clostridia bacterium | reverse complement strand
TGCCGGGCGGACTCAGGACTTTCACCCGTTAGAACGTGCGCTCGCCGGGCGCACAACCAACAAAATCTCCTTCCCGTGATGGGAAGGAGATTTTGTTGTGTATCAGGAGTGAACCTCGACGATGTGCACCATGCCGTCCCTGGCGTAGAATTCCATCGTGCCGCCGTAGGTCCGGGCGGCGTCAAGGCTCTCGAACCACGTGCCGCTGTCACGGTTGTAGCAGATGACGTCCTCGGAGATGAGATAGGTCGCGCCGCCATAGTTGAACAGGTCCTCTCCGATCCACGCGGAAGCGGGAACGTTTGGCAGCTTCGTCAGGGCGTAGACCCCGGCGTAGCCCGTTCGGTCGGCATTGAGCACCGCCTCAATGTACACGCCATCCGTAATGCGGTAGCCGGTTTCCAGCGCCTCGGACGTGCCGTCCGGACCGGAGACCGCGATGCGGCGCTCCTTGTACTTGCCGGTATCGACCTCCGTCACCACTGCCTTGCCGTAGAGCGCGCCGCTCATGTCCTTGACGAACAGCAGGTCGATCTCGTCCGCGTCGTTGGCGTGGGCATAGGCAATCCGCGCGGCGGGCAGGACGTTGCGCCCCAGCGCCGCGAGGTTCGTCAGCTTGTCGCCCTTGAACAGCAGCGCGCCGTCCGCGAGCTTCCGTGTGCCGAGGGTCTGCGCCACAGGATCAAGGTCGCCGGTCACGCCGCTCTGACGGGTGAACGTCGCCTTGGACTTGGCGTTGCCGCCGCTTTGCGAGATGCGCGAAACCGTACCGAGCGCGCCGCTCAGGTCAACGGTGAGCCCCTCGCCGCTGAGCTTGAGCGGGCGCAGGCTCCCGCCGCAGAGAAGCGAAACCTTGCCGTCCCCGCCGACGTAGGCGCAGGCGTTGGCGCTGACCGTGGTCGTGCCGGCGACCTTGCCGTCCGCCGTGAGCAGGAGCGTCATGTTCTGACCGGGCCTGTACTGCGCAAGGCTGTTCTGCGCCGTGGGCAGGACGCGCAGCTCCGTGCCGCCGAGCACGAAAATCTTGTCCGGTGCGGCGGGCGTGGGGGTGCAGTTCTCGTAGTAGACCGCGACGCGGGTGTCGCAGGCGAGGATGGCGTTCGCTTCGGCGTTGTAGGTGACGACGTCGTTGCGCCGGAGCGCGGCGACGGCGCTCAGGCTGCCGTTGCGGTAGACGCTGTAGCCCGTCGCGCCGCCGGACAGGGCGTCAAAGCCCGCCGCAGAGCCGTCCGCGCCGACGATGATCGCCGCGTCGCTGACCGCGCTGCCGCCGGACGACGCGCTGACGCTGGGCAAAAACGTGACCGCCTTGCCCGCCGCATCGGTGAGGACGCGCCCCTTGAGGTTGTTGAGCGCCGTGCTGGTCATGACGTTGGCGAGGTCCATATCCCCCGCCTCGGTACGCAGCTTGCCGTTGGCGAGGTCGATGCCGTAGAGCACGGTCTCGTCCTTGCTCTGGGTGTAGCCGAGCCGCTCGAAAAGCGTCTCGTTCTTATCGTTCTTCGACGAAAGGGCGTTGACGAAGAGCTTCGCCGCCTGCGCGCGCGTGATCGCCGCACCCGCCGCGAGGCTTATGCCCCGGGTCATGCCCGCCTCCGCCGCGAGGTCGAGATAACCGTCCGGCCAGACGCCGCCGGCGTCGGCGTCGTTGTAGCCCAGCAGTCGGGCGAGAATCGTCATCGCCTCGCCGTAGGTAATGGCGCGGTTGGGCCGGAAGGTGCCGTCGGGCAGGCCGCGAATCAGCCCGACCTCCTTGCTCGCGGCATAATTGACGTAGCCGGAGGACCAGTGGGACTTCATGTCGAGGAAGCCGACGTTGCGGTTGCCGTAGGCGACGTTGACATTTTTCTTGCCCGTCAGCACGACCGCCATCTTCGTAAATTCCGCGCGGGTCAGGCTGTCATTCGGACGGAAGTTGCCCTTGTTGTCGCCCTCCAGCACGCCCATCAGACGCAGCACCTCGACGTTCTGCGCGGTCTCGGCGTCGGTCACGTCGGCAAAGCTGCCAAGCGCCAGCGCGGACGGTACGAGCGAAAGCGCAAGCGTCAGCCCCAGAAGCAGGGATAACAGTTTCTTTTTCATACTACCTCTCCTTTTATTCCGCCCGCAGCGCGACGACCGGCTGCAGGCCCGACGCCTTGATGGCGGGATACATACCGAACAGAATGCCCAGCGACACCGAAAACGCGAACGCGCCCAGCGTGATCTCCGCCGAGGGATAGAGCGACATCCCCTCAAAGAGCAGAAGACCCGCGAGGTGTGTACCGCCGTAGCCGATGATGATGCCGATGACGCCGCCGACGCCGCAGATCATCGCCGCCTCGACGAGGAACTGCGTCACGATGGAGCCGCGCTCCGCGCCGATGGCGCGGCGGATGCCGATCTCGCGGGTGCGTTCGGTGACGGTGACAAGCATGATGTTCATGATGCCGATGCCGCCGACAAGAAGCGAAATGCCCGCGATGCCGCCCAGCACCACGGAAATCATCGTCAGGACGCCGCTACTCTCGTCCTGCCACTGCTGCTCGCTGTAGGCGTAGCCCCAGCCGTACATACCGTCCTGCGTCAGCGAATTGATGTACGCCTGAATGCGCTGCATGACCGGGTTGATGGTCTGCGAGTCCTTGACCTTGACGTAGCACTCGCTGGAGCTGCCGTCCGTATTCGGGATGAAGCGCGCCGCCGTGTACGGGATGAGGATGGTGCTGTCCACGGAGTAGCTGCTCTCCGCGTCCTTCTCCGCAAAGATGCCCACCACCGTGAACGGTACGCCGCTGATGGTGATGCTCTGGCGGAGCGGGTCGGCGTAGTCGAAGAGCACCCGCGCCGCCCTGGCGCCGAGGACGCAGACCTGATGATACTCTTCAATATCCAGTCTGCTCAGGTCCCGCCCCCGGGCGACCTCGAAGCTGCTGACCTTGGAATACTGGTCGCTGCCGAGGTAGACGCGCGGCTGCTCCTGCCAGTCCATCGTGTCGGACGCCTTCGCGCCGTATTTGACCGTCGTCCAGATCTGCGACGCGGGCGAAACGCCGACCACGTCGCTACCGAGCCCCTGGCAATAGTCGTAAATCTTCTCAAAGCCGCTCTCGCCGCTGTTGAGGTTAAGCGAAACGGTGATTTTGTTCGTGCCCTGCGCCTCGAACGCCTCCATCATTTTCGCGTTGTAGCCCGAGACTGTGGCGACGATGGTCATGACCGAGGCGATGCCGATGATGATGCCGAGCATCGTCAGAAACGAGCGCCCCTTCTTGGCGAGGATGGACTTGACCGCCATCTTTACCGCCTGTCCGAATTTCATGCCCCGCCTCCTTTGTACCAGTCGACCTGCTGCGGGTGATCCTCGACGATCCTGCCGTCGGAAAGGCGCACGATGCGCCGCGCCGTGGCGGCGATGCCGTTGTCGTGGGTGATGAGCAGGACGGTGCTGCCCTCGCGGTTGAGCTGCTGGAGAAAGCCCAGCACCTCCAGACCCGTGCGCGAGTCGAGCGCGCCCGTCGGCTCGTCCGCCATGATGATCGGCGGCGCGGGCGCAATGGCGCGAGCGATGGCGACGCGCTGCTGCTGACCGCCGGACATTTCGCTGGGCAGGTGCTTCGCGCGCGCCGCCAGACCCACGCGCTCCAGCGCCTCCATCGCCATGTCCCGGCGTCTCGACACGCCGACGCCCTGATAAATCAGCGGCAGCTCCACGTTTTCCAGCGCGTTGAGCGAGGGAATGAGGTTGTAGCCCTGGAAGATGAAGCCGATCTGCTTGTTGCGGATGTGGGAGAGCTGACGGTCGCTCAGCTCCGAGACATCCTGCCCCGCGAGAAAGTAGTCCCCATAGGTCGGGATGTCGAGGCAGCCGAGCACGTTCATCATCGTGGACTTGCCCGAGCCGGACTGTCCCGCGATGGCGACAAACTCGCCGTAGTCGATCTCGAGGCTGACGCCGTCCAACGCGCGCACCTCGCTCTCCAGCCCCTCGCCGTAAATCTTGTATACGTCCTTTAATGTAATCAGCATAATCTTAGAAATACATCCCGATGCCGCCGCCCATGCCGTCGTTCTGCACGACGCCCGCGTAGACGATCTCGCCCTCGTCCACGCCGGAGAGGATCTCGACGTTGTAGCTGTCGGAAATGCCGGTCTCGACGACAACGGGATAGAAGCCCGCCGGAACGTCGGAGGGCGAGATGGTCAGGTTCTCAAATGCGTCCTCCCCGCCCTCGCCCTGCACGAAGAGCAGCTTGCAGCTCTCGCCGTCCGTGGTCTGTGCGGACTTGACGCACTGGATCGGCACGACGAGGCAGTCCTCGCTGTTGCTGGCGGTGAAGGAGTAGTCCACATACGCGCCGGAGAGGAGCGCGCCGTCGCTGTTGTCCACGGAGATGACCATCGGGAAGCGCGCGACGCCGTTCTCCGCCGTGGCGGTGAGGCTGACGCTCTCGATCACGCCGAAGAGCTGAGTTTCCCCCCAGAGGCTGACGTCCACAGGCATTCCGGCATGGGCATAGGAAACGTTCATCTCGTCGATCTGCGTGTTGACGATCATCGTGCTGGTGTCGGCGATGCTGACGGCGACCGTGCCGCTCTTCGCCTCCTCGCCCGCCGTGATGCCGAGCGAAAGCACCGTGCCATCGATGGGCGCGACGCCGTTGAGCGCATCAAGGTTGCTCTGCGCCTTCTCCAGCGCCTCCTTTGCCTGGTCCAGCGCCAGCTCGTAGTCCGCGACATCGTCCTCCGTGCTTTCGGCGACAAGGCTGAGCACGCTCTGCCCCGCCTTGACCGGCATATAGTCGCGCAGCATCGTCCACGCGCACTTGTAGGAAATGGAGCTGCTCTCGGTGGTCAGCGATTTTGTGCGGAACCACTTGAACTCGCCCGGCTCGTAGGCGTAGACCGTTTCGCCGCCGACGTTCAGCGCCGCCGTCGCCGCCATCTTTTCGGTCAGCGTGCCGGGGTTATCCACCGCGATGTCCACCTCGAACAGCAGGCCGCCCTCGTCTGACACGCGCTGAACCTTATGTATCTCGTGCACCGTGCCGTTGAGCTGCGCCATGGTCGCGGGGATGGAAACCGCCGCGCTCTGCCCGACGAAGATGTCGCTCTCATAGGCGTAGCTGAAATAGAGCGGGAGGAGCAGGCGGGTGTTGTCCACCAGCGTTGCGATGGTCGTGCCGCCGGGCACCGTCTCGCCCACGGGACAATCGCGCGTATCCATCAGGATGCCCGCGTAGTCGGCGCGGACGCTCATTTCACGCGCCGCGCCGGTCACGTCGCTGAGGTCCTTCTGCGCGGCGCGCACCTTCTTCTCCGCCTTGGCGACAGCGTCCACCGCGACCTCGCTGTCGATGCTGTAAAGCCGGTCGCCGGCGTTGACATAATCGCCCTCGGAGACGTAGACCTCCATCACCTGCCCGTCGGAAAGCAGGGTGATGCTGGCGCTGTTCTTCGCCACCGCCGCGCCGCTGCCGCGCACCACGCTGGTGATGGAGCCGCGATAGACCGTTTCGGTGATCGCCTCGCCCGCGCCGTCCTGCTTTGTGTGCTGCTTTCGCCACCAGAAAAAGCCCGCGATGAGCGCGGCAACGATCACCAGCGCAACGATACGCCGGACGAGCTTTTTCTCGTTCCTTTTCTTCTTTTTCGGCGCGGGCGCCGTCTCGCTGAACGCCGGTGCGCCCGGCGCGGTCTCGGCCGCCTGCTTTTCCTGTTCCATGATCTCCGCCATGCCGTATGTCCTTTCCTTTCCGGGTATTCTGTTCCTTAAGTTGTCGATTGCGAAACTGCGTTTCGCAATCGGCTCTGTTCCTTAGACGAAGGAGTCTTGAAAAATGTTCCGCAGTGATATTTCTTTGAAAGAAATTATAGCAAATTGTATGTCAGCTTGCAAGATGATGAACCGCCGCCCGCTTAAGTTTTTTGAATGTCCCCTATTGAAAACAACCACGAAACGTGTTATATTCACTTTTGTATTTTTTTTACGAGGAGTGTGGAACGGATGAGCAAAATCTTTCTTCCCAAGGGCTACAAGACGCCGCTGTCCGTCTATGAGATGCAGCGCGCCATTGAGTTCATCAAGAGCAATTTTCAGACGAATCTCTGCAACGCGCTGAACCTGCGCCGCGTGTCCGCCCCGCTGTTCGTCGAGGCGCTTTCCGGTCTGAACGACGATCTCAACGGCGTGGAGCGCCCGGTCAGCTTCGACATTCCGGACGTGGGCGTCAACGGTCAAGTCGTACACTCGCTGGCGAAGTGGAAGCGTCTCGCCCTCAAGCGCTATGACTTCAACGTGGGGAAGGGTCTTGTCACCGATATGAACGCCATCCGCCGCGACGAGGAGCTGGACAACCTCCACTCCGTCTATGTCGACCAGTGGGACTGGGAGAAGGTCATCGAGCGCGAGGACCGCACCGTCGCCTACCTCAAGCGCACCGTGCGCGACATCGTCTCCGCCGTGACGGAGACGGCGGACGCGCTGAACATTGCCTTCCCGTCGCTGCGCAACCGTCTGCCCCGCGAGGTGTTCTTCCTCACCACGCAGGAGCTGGAGGACCGCTATCCCGACCTCACGCCCAAGGAGCGCGAGGACGCGGTCTGCCGCGAGCACGGGGTCGTGTTCCTGATGCAGATCGGCAAAACGCTGCGCTCCGGCACGAAGCACGACGGGCGCGCCCCGGACTACGACGACTGGGAGCTCAACGGCGATATCCTCTACTGGAACGACGTGCTCGGCCGTGCGTTTGAGATCAGCTCTATGGGCATTCGCGTGGACGAGGAAGCCCTTGACCGTCAGCTCACCCTTGCGGGCTGTGACGACCGGCGCAGGCTCCCGTTCCACAAAATGCTGCTGGGCGGCGAGCTGCCCCTGACCATGGGCGGCGGCATCGGGCAGAGCCGCGTGTGTATGCTGCTCATCGGCACGGCGCACATCGGCGAGGTGCAGGTCAGCCTTTGGGACGAGGAGACCCGCCGCAGCTGCGAGGACAAGGGCGTCATGCTGCTGTAATACGAAGCCCCGCAGGGTTTCGCGCCCGCAGGCGCGAAATGAGCCGGATCGTTTTTCCGGCGGCGTGTGCGCCGGAAAAACACTTTGCGCGGAGCGTTCGTTCGATTTGTCCGCGAGAAGCGGGCAAATCGTGCGAGTAGCGGAGCGAAATCTTTTCGTCGGCATAGGCGAGTGCCTTTGCCGACGATTTGCACAACGAAGCCGGGAAACCAAGGGGTTCCCGGCTTCGTTGTGCTGTTCATCAGCGCTTCTTCGCAAACCGTTTGCCCGGCAGTACGCGCAGAATCTGCGCGACACTCTCCCGGAAGGACGGATTTCTGCCGTAGGCCGCAAAGAAAACCGCGTTTGGGATGACAAAGCTGACGAAAGCGTTGCAGAACAGCGCAAGCCAGACGTTCAGGCGCAGCGCCGCGCACACAAGGCACGAGCCGGCGCACGCAGCCAGCGCGACCGTCGCCAGTCCGCAGAAGAGCCGTACATACTGCCACATATACCTGTGGGGAAAAACCTCCTGAAACAGGTTGTGGAACAGCCACGGAATCTGCACCAGCACAATGGATACGACCGACGAGAGCAGAACGCCGTACAGTCCCAGCCGCCGCACCGTTGCCAAATTCAGGCCGAGATTGACCATTGCCGCCACCAGTGGGCGGAATCGGTCCCTGCGCCAAATGCCGGCGGCGTCCTTGAACATGTTGATGATCTTATTCATCCCCATGGTGTAGAAGTAGACCGCAAAGCAGATCACATAGCGAAAGGCAAGCAGGTTCTCCTCCCCCATCCAAATCTGCATAAAGGGCTGAATCAGGCACAGCAGCATGGCGCTGCTCACGCCCATGACCCAGCCGAACAGCATCGTGAACCGGGACAAATCTCTGTAGTTCTTTTCCTCGCTCTCCGTCACCAGGCTGTTCCCCACCCCGGCGATGCAGGCGGCGATGATAACGTCCAGAAAGGTGCGCAGGGACGTGAGAATAAAGTAGTAGTTCTGATAGATCGCCAGCGCCGCCAGTCCCATAAAGGCGGTGATGACCAGCGTGTCCGCGTAGTTGAACACCACATAGGAAAACTTCGAGGTGAACAGGTCGCGCACGCGGCGAAAAATATCCAGCACCTTTTCTCTGGGGAGACGCCCCCGGGCGGAATACTGCGGATAGCGCTTCGTGACCTGCACGGCGGTAAACACGTTGACCGCCACCTGAGACAAAAGCTGAATGGTCAGATAGAGGTAATAGTTCCTGAAAACGATCAGCGTCACAAATTTCAGCGTATATTCCACAATCTGCACGCAAAGGCCGACCTTGCTGCCGATGTCTCCGCGCTGGTGTGCGTCCAGCAGGCAGCGCTTATAGGCGAAGAGCCAGTAGGAGAGCACCGTATAGCCCAGATTCATGAAATACAGGATGTACAGGTTCATGCCCGCCGGGATATCGCCGAGAATCAGTCTCCGCAAAAACGGCGTCAGCGCCAGGCCCATGACGGCGATAAACAGGCCGATGGCACGGTAAAAGGTGCGGTACAGCCGCATCAGCGCGCAAATCTCCTCAGTATTGTCCTCGGCAATCGGCTTGTACATGCTGAACACCATGGCGCTGCCCACGCCCAGCTCCGCCAGGTTCAAAAAAGCAAACAGCGAGCGGAACATGCCGTTCAGGCCAAGATACTGAACGCCGAGATAATGCAGCATGACCGTCCTCGTGAGGAAGGGCAGGACCATGTTGAGCGTTTTCAGCATACCGTCAAACGCGATGTTGCGCGCGGCGTTTTTCGTCCGTTCTATTTTCATGGAGGGGATTCCTTTCGTCGGGACAAAGCGGTCGTGTGCGGGGCGGCGCGGGGAATGGTTCGGCGGCGCCTCAGGCTTTCCCGCTCGTTCTCAAAATGTCAATGGTCCTGGGGATACCCTCCCGTATCGTATAGAAGGGCTTCCAGCCCAGCTTCTTGAGCTTCTGCCCGTCCAGCAGCGCCTTTGTCGCCTTGCTGTACCCCGCCGCCTCCACTGCCTCCGGGCGTTCAAACACGACCTGCCTGCCCACGTGATCCGCTATGATCCGCGCCAGCTCCCCAAGCGTGATGTTGGAGCCCTCGTCCGCAATGTTGTACGCCTCGCCGCCGGTCCCGCAGAGCACGGCGGTCAAAAGGCCGTAAATCGCGTCGGCCATGTAGGTGTAGGAATAGTTTTGCGTTCCGGCGGATTTCAGGACGATATCCTCCCCCTGCACGCCCTTTTTGATGAACTGGCTCACAGCCTTCGTATCGGTCGGCAGCATGGTGGGGCCGTACGACCTCGTGAACCGGGGAATGACCACGTCAAGCCCCTTCTGCGCCTGATAGGCGCGGCACAGCGCCTCGCCGCAGCGCTTGCTCTCCGGATAGCCCGCGCGCAGCGTGTTGCAGTCGATATAGCCGCAATAGCCCTCGTCAAACAGCTCGACGTCGCCGCGATTTTCACCGTAGATTTCATTGGAAGACGCAAACGCAAAGCGCCGCGCCCGGTGCTCCGCCGCGAAGTCAAGCAGATTGCGCAGCCCGATGATGTTTGTGAAAATGGTGCCGATGGGGTCTGTCGCGTACTGTACCGGGTGCGTGTTGGAGGCGAGATGGAGGACATAGTCCACGCTGTCCGGAGCGTCCCACGCGAGCGGCCCGTTCACGTCGTACGGGAGGAAGACAAGGCGCTCGTCGCCCCGCCATTTTGAAAAGCGGCGCGCAGCCCGTTCCGCCGATCTGCCCAACGCATAGACGGTGCAGCCCAGCCCCTCCGCGTTCTTGTGCATCAGCACGTCCGCCAGGAAGCTGCCCAGGAGCCCCGTGGCGCCCGAGAGAAGCACGGAGCTGCCGCTCAGCTTTTCCCACGGAAGCGCTGCGCGGGCGACGCGGGCGACGTCCGCGAGATATAGCTCGTTATCGTACAGAGACATACCGCACCCCTTATTTCAGCCAGTTGTCCTTTTCGGATTTCAGATACGCCTTGAACATCTCCAAATCGTCCTTTGTGGTCAGCTTGATGTTCTTGTCCGAGCCCGCCGCAAAATAGAGGCGCTCTCCCAGCTCGACCATCATCGTGTTGGTATAGGACGAGCCGTGAATGCCGATCCCCTCCGCAAACGCCTTTCGATACGCCCACAGCAGCTTCCCGAAGCGGTAGGCCTGCGGCGTGGAAACCCTTCGCAGGGTCTCGCGCGGGATATACTGCACGGTGCTGATCTCATCGTCCGCCACGAAAATCTGCTCGTTGTACGGAAGGGAGGTCACGGCGTTGCCGTACTGCCGCGCCTTGATGATGACGTCCGTCAGCACGGCTTCGTTCACGAGGGGGCGAATGCCGTCGTGGATGATGACAATGTCGTCGTCCGCGCACTTGCCCTCCAGATTGTAGACGCCGTTTCGGATGGACTCCTGACCGCTGTCCCCGCCGGGAACCACCCATTTCAGCTTCGTGATGTTGAACTGCTTCGCATAGGCCAGCAGCACCTCGCGCCAACCGTCAAGGCACACGACCTCAATCGCGTCAATCTGCGGGTGCTCCTGAAAGCCCTCCAGCGTGTAAATCAGCACCGGCTTGTCGTAGACGTTGATGAACTGCTTCGGAATATCCTGCCGCATGCGCGCGCCGGAGCCGCCGGCGATAATAATTGCTGTCGTCATCAAATCACTCCATTCACTCATATTCGTGCAGCATATCGGGAAGCTCCCGCTCGATGATTGCGACGGCTTCCCTGTGCCGGTCGGTCTTCTCCCAGAGCTTGGTGTTCCGGATGGACCGCTGGGGATCAAAGAATTTTTTCCTGTCCACATGGTTCTTTTCGCTGATGCCCACAAAGTCAAGCACCCTCGGGACATATTCGTCGTAATGGCAAACCATCTGCTCGAAGGTGACGTAGAGGCATTCATCCTCCGGCAGCCGGCTGATCGCCTTCCGGTTGTCCCGGTAAACGACGCAGAACTCCCGGGGATCGACCGGCAGCACATGATCCTTGTGGTTCAGCTGGTGGATATAGACGTCCCTGGGGTCCCGATCGACGATGATCGTCTTCAGGTCCTTCACATAGCGGGCGTACCGGGCGGGGTTGGCGGGCGAGAGGAGCTGGTCCAGCACGACATACGGCTTGTCCTGCGGGTTCAGCTCACGGCAAAGCCGCTCCATGTACTCCTGCGTGATCGCCAGAAACGCCTCACGCGTCAGATCAACATGATAGGATCTGAGCCACGGGAAATAGTTGTAATAGGCGGGCTTCCGGATCGCCTTGGGCGAAATCTTCGCAAGCCCCCTGCGGAACGTATGCACGTTTCTCCAGAATGAGCTCAACAGCCAGACGTCCCCGTGCCAATAGCCGGGGAACGAAAACTTTGCCAGCTCGTTGACGTATTCCTCGGACAGCTCGCCCCAGCGGCTGCCGAATATTTTTTTTAGGACCGCGTCGTATTCTTGACATAGGTCAGAAAGCGCTTGAGCTCGTACCCGGAGTTCAGCCTGTGGGGATTGTCCACCAGATAGTATTCCAGATCCGAAATGCCGTCCGGATCCTGCAGCAGCCGCGTTTCGACCTCATATGTCCCCTGCGCGACATTGTCGAACTCCCGGAACAAATCGTCAATGACGCCGGCGCCTGTCGCGTGATAACCAACGCAAGCGATTTTTCTCATTCCTCCACCCTTCCCTTTTCATTTCTTTCGTTGCAAGTCTGCGGCGCGCCCCCCGTCCGCGCGGGAGGGGGCGCGTCAGCTCCTTCCGTCTCTGGCGACCGTGTGCAGGTCGCAGGTCGAGCATTGGTCGCACATTTCCCTGGTCAGCCGCCCGTCCCGATAGTCTCGGCAGCACGCAAGCTCGTACATGGAGTACTTCCGCTTTTTCCAGAATTTCAGCTTGTGGGCAGCGACCCAGAGCGCCGGCTTCATGATGTACTTGTGCATCGCCGGAGAGACGGAACCGATCATCCAGCAGTTGCGGCTGCAATGGCGCACCTGCTCGCGCACCCGCTCTGCCTGCTCGGAATGCCACAGCTCGTCCCACTCCTGCGTATTCAGGTTGCCCATGACCTCCTTGTCCTTGGTGCCGTTGCAGGGCATCACATCGCCGTAGGGGTCGATAAAAAAGGTGTCGAACGCCATGTCGCAGGGAAGCAGACGCTTCTGCCCGTAGATGTAGTTGATGAGACCGTGGTTGAAGTAGGCGCGAAACCATTTTTTGGGGCTCCGGGCATTCAGCAGCTCGTTGACCAGGTCCTCGAAGTGCTTCGCGACCATGGGGCGGTCGTGGATCACGTTTTTGTTCTCCACAAAGTAGAAGCTGTTGTGCAGGGACGCCGTGGCAAACTCCATGCCCAACTCGTCGGACAGGCGGTAGAGGGGCACGAGGTCCGGCGCGTTCCGATCCTGCACGGTCATGCCGAAGCCCACGTCCTTCATGCCCATCGCGCGCAGCTGCCTGAGCGTCTCGTAGCCGCGCCGGTATCCGTCCGGCAGGCCGCGAATCTCGTTGTTGGTTTCCTCCAGCCCCTCGATGGAAATGCGGACGCCGACATTCGGGAACCGCTTTGCCAGCTTCAAAATACGGTCGGTGAAAAAGCCGTTCGTGCTGATGACGATCCGGTCCGAGCGCTTGAACAGCTCGTCCACGATCTCCTCCAAATCCTCCCGGATAAAGGGCTCGCCGCCGGTGATGTTGGTAAAATACATAGGGGGCAGCTTCCTGATCGTCTCAAGGCTGAGCTCCTCCTCCGGCCTTGAGGGCGCCTGATATCGGTTGCACATCGTGCAATGGGCGTTGCAGCGGTAGGTGACAATCACCGTTCCGTTCAGTTTTTTCTGGTTGCTCATGGTTTTTCCCACCTTTTCATCTTATTGCGCATAGATACGCATCAGCTTCCGCGTGTATTCCGCAATGTCGTCAAACCCGATCTCCCCGCAGTTTTCCCGATACTGCTTCACGCGCTCCTCGTGCTCCCAAAGCGCACGGATTTTGTTTTTCAGCTCCGCCGCGTCTCCGCTTCGGAACAGCTCGCCGGTCTTCCCGTCCGCGATCAGCTCCGGGATGCCGCCGATCCTCGCCCCGAGCACCGGGGTGCGCAGCATCAGGCTCTCGATCACGGAATAGGGGCAGTTTTCATACCATTCGGATGGGATGACGCTGAAGCTCGCGTTCCGGATCACGCCGTTGAGCACGCCGCCGGAAAGAAAGCCCAGGTTCCTTACGTTCCCGAGCTTGTCCAGCCGTTCCCGCAGGGGTCCGCTTCCGGCGAAGACAAAGGGGACGTCCGGCAGCGCCTCCACGGCGTCCAGCAGCGTGTCGATGCCCTTTTCCGTGGAAAACCGCCCGAAGTAGAGGACATAGCGCGGCGGGAGGTCCGCCGGCGCGGACGCGCCGTCCGCCTGCGGCGGCGTTCCCGCAAAGTTGCGCAGAAAGACGGTTTTTTCCGCCAGCACCGGGTTGGCGTCCAGCTTTTCCTTCATGAACTGCGAGGGGCAGATCACCGCGTCAAGATCACGGTAGGTACCGCGCCTGTTCCAGTAGTACGCCTCGCAGAAGCCCAGGAAGCTCCGCATCCGGGAGGCGTGGATGCACTTCCCCTTCACGCAGTTCACAAAGCGCATCGGCCCGCCGTGCACGCACTTCTCACAGATACGCGCTTCATTTGGATCAAACAGCTGGTGGTTCGGACAAATCAGCTGAAAATCGTGAGCGGTGTAGACGATTTTGCACGCGCGGCCCGTCTCCTTCTTCCACTTCATGATCTCAACGATCATGGAGGGGGTAAGCTGGTAATTGAAGTTGTTGAGATGAACGACCTCCGGCCGGAAATCGTCCAGCACGAGGCGAATCTTCTCTCTCGCCTCTTTGGAATAGATCGTCCTGACGGCGTAGCCGATTTTTGCCGGGCCGGAGGCGGCGTGAAAATCCATCGTGGAGGTATAAGCGTTTGCCGCGTTGCCGACGCAGCGGCCCGGATGCTCCATGCCGAAATACTGAACGCTGTGTCCGGTTTCCTCCAGATACTTGCCAAGCTGAAACATATAGGTCTCCGAGCCGCCGTTCGGATACAGGAATTTGTTGACCAGCAGTATTCTCATGATGCGCCTCCTGTCAAAAGATCGTGACCATATGTCACTTCTGTGTCACTTCTGTGTCGGCGGTTCCTCCGCCGGTCCGTATTGCGCCCCGTCGATCCCCGGCACAGGCGCAAGCGGCGAGAGCGCCGCAGCCTGCGTCCCATCCTCCCCCACGGAAACCGGCGGCGCGGAAGATGGCGTTTGTCTCTCCTCCCCGCGATTGGAAATAACGATTTCATAGTCGGGTTCCTCCATCGTCTGCTGCTGGCTCAAAAGCAGCCCGAAGGAAAACACCAGAAAGAAGACAGCGAAAAAGCAGATGACGAACACAACCGCCTTGATATATCGCCTGACCACGCTTTTTGTGATTTCTTCCATTCCCATCGCTCCGGTCCTCTCCAATCTGACCGCCCGTATCAGTACCAGCTCACGTCAACGACCACGAGCTCCGGGTTGTTGTTGATCCTGGGGAGCTTCGATCCATCGCCCAGGCCCCGGCTCACCACCACAACGCTGCCGCCGTCCACCGTTTGCATCCCCTCGTAGAGCTCCGGCAGGAGCCCCTGATCGGACGCATAGAGGCCGCCGAAGTGCGGAAGCCGCACCATCCCGCCGTGGGTGTGGCCGCACAGCGCAAGATCGACGGAATACTGGTTCAGCGTACCGAGAAAATATTCCGGATAGTGGACAAGCAGCAGCTTGAAGCCCTCCGCCGCCATGAAATCCTCCATAAACCTCGGTCCGCTGTACTTGTAATAGTTTTCCACCTCGTTGACAAGTCCGCCGATCACCACCTTGCCTCCGTTCAGCTCCGTTTCGACGAATTGGTTTTGCAGCATGGTTACACCCGTTGCGACGAGCTTTTCCTTGATGTCGGTCCCGCGATCAATGTGATCGACCCATTCGTGGTTGCCCATCACATAGTAGACGTCCGCAATCTCAACGAGCTGCGAGCAGAGCTCCGTCACGACATGGACGTCGTCGTTAAAATGGATGTTCATGTCCCCGGTGACGGCGATGACATCCGGCGCGAGACGCCTGACCCAATCCACCAGCTCCGCGTTCTTCTCCCCAAACTCGTGCAGATGCAGGTCGCTCAGCTGGACGATGCGGAAGGGCTCCGTCACCTCGTCCGACTGCAAATGATAGAAGGTCACCTCGAGGGTGTTTTTCTCCGTCCTGACGTAATACAGAAAACCGACGCCCAAAACGCAGAGCGCCAGCACGGCGCGCAGGACGTACCGGGCGAGCCGGAGATGCCTGACCCGCTTCGCGCGCTTGTGGGCAAGGCGGTATGCGTGAAGCTGCTGCTCCCCCTCCGGCAGCGCTTGTCCCGCAGAAGCGGCTCCCACCGGTTCGATCGGAGCGTCCTGCCGCTTCGGCGCGGTTTGATTTGCCAATTGACTGTTGCTCACCTTATCCCTCCGTCGCTGATGGTATCGTCTGATCCGCTCTCGTACCGGCGCCGCTTCATTCGGCGGTCTTCCCGCTCTCGGGCTTGAACACGGCAAGCTCCTCCTGCTTGAAGGTCTGGCTGATCAGATTGTTGATCTGATAGGTGGAAAGCCTGTGAGATTCACCGATCTTCGCGGTGATGCAGGGTTTGAACTCAGCCTTCAACTTGGTCAGCTCATGCTCAATGAAGCCCAACATATCCTTTGCCTTTTCATAGGAGCAGGCGTTCAGCAGACACAGAAACTGGTTGCCGTTGTTGTACCCGATAAAGCCGTACTGCTTCGCCGTATTCCGCAGGATAAGGCCAAGCTCCGCCAGCATCTTGTTGCCGACCTCGCGCCCGTGGCGGTTGTTGATCTCTCCCAGATTCGTAACGAACAGGCAGACCACGCTGAATGTGTCCAGCGCGCCCTGCTTCGTGATCTTTTCAATCAACTCGTCGCAGGCGGTGCGGCTCGGCAAGCCGGTGATCTTATCCGTGTAGAGCACGTATTCCATCAAATCTCCGGCGCGCCCGACCACGATGGCGCCGGCACAGCCCATACCAAGGAACAGCACGGCGCCAAGCGCCATGTAAAGCCTGATGTTGACGCCCTCGGAGGAGCGGGCGCTGGACGTGACGCGGATGTTTTCCGCGACCTTCGACTGGTTGAACTCCGTGCCGACGACGTTTAACTCGGTGTAAATGCTGTTGATATGGTCGATCAGGCTCACGATCTCCTTGTGTATCACCGACTGCGCCGCCTCGTTCGACGCAACCGTGACATCCGAAAAACAGCCGAGGATGTACTCATCCTCCGTGATTTTTTTTCTCCAGCGAGTACACACTGGCGTAATAGCTCGCATAGGTATCCATCAGTGTCTCATATTTGTTCTGCGAATAGACGGGATTGCCATTCTGGTCATAAATCTCGTAAACGTTATCCAAAATGATGGCGTTCGTGCCCTCGGTGGTTTCGCTGCCGCCCAGCGTGCCGCCCGCGCTGGAGTAATCCTGCGCCTCCAGCATTCGATCCTCATAAACCTCCAGAAGGCTTTCGATCTCTTCCGCCTCGATCAGCAGCTTCTCCCGCTGGAGCGTCAGCGAGGCGATATCCGCCGAATAGTAGTCCCGGACCAGCTTGGGGTCCTTTGTGATGCCGGAGTTGAGGGTCTTGACGTAGACGTCCTCATATTGCGTGTCCCACAGCAGCTCAAGCTGCGCCTGCAAATCGTAAAAGCTCAGCCCGGTCTGCGAGGAGCGAAACGTCTCCCCGGACTGATAGATATAATCCAGCATACCGTCAATTGATTTTGCGATCAGGCTCATTGCGATGATATAGTCGTATTTATCCAGCAGCGCCTCATCCAAAACGCCGGGCTTTGCCCGGTTGATGACATAGCGGTTGCCGTACCATGTCATGTACTGGTTGACGATCGACGTGAGGATGTTCTGCACAGTCTCCTCGGAATACTTCGCGCCCAGGGAGAGCCGAACCTGATAATTCGTGGGCTTCAGGGTATACTCCTCGCCCTTTTCCAGAAGGGCTGTCTTGAGGGAATCCTCCTCCGCCGTCAGCACGCCCTCGATCGTGAGCGACTTTCGGACATCGTCGACATTGATATCAAAGCCGATGGTCTCCAGCGCGGCGCTCACAATGGTCGCGGTGCGAATCTCTTCCGGGTCCAGCTCCTCGCCGTTTGGGGTCAGCCCATCGTCGGCGGAGGCGTTCAGGTACTCTATGTTCATGGTCGCGTAGTAATACTGCTGGCGGGACAGGTACAGGTAAAACACGACGAGGCCGAGAATCATCCCAACGATGATAAACGTCTTCCATCGCTTGATGTATCGCAGAATCTGAAAGTCCTTCAATTTGTCTCCTTGCCTTTCTTGCTCCGTGAACGAATCACCGGTATCGCCACGATGACGGCATCCAGCGCCGCCGCAAGCACGACAGCTTTTTTCGCCCCGGAACGGTTCCGGAAGCTCCTCGTCAACGCTCTTGTCGTGACATAGTTGTGGTTTTTATATTGGCTGAACTCCTTCTCAACCAGCCGTATCTTGTTCATGGTGTCGTTGAGCTGCTCCTTCAGCTGCGCGATCATGGCGTACACACGGTAGGTGCTCTCCCGCGTCGTTCTGGTGTTTTCGCTGTCGACGATCTTGCTGATGTAGCGCTCCGTCTGCTTGATCTGGCGGTGGATCTCCTCCGCGCTTTCCTCATAATCCGTCGCGTTGAGGGCGTAGATGTCAATGCCGACCTTGGTCTTGGACATATAGAACTTTCGCTCGGAGTCCAGAGAGGGGATGAACACGACGCTCGTCAGCCTCGCCTCGTAATCCTGGAGGATCGTCTTGTAAAGCTGCTGCAGCTTGCGGTTGTAATCGTAGCTGTTTGTCAGGTTCCAGATACGATAATTCAGGCGCCGGGTATAAACCGCCCGTTCGTTTGTGACGCCGCGCTCGGTGATGATCGAGCGAATCTCCGTGAGGGCGGTCAGACGGTACTGCTCGATGATGTTCAGCAGGTCCTGAAAGGAGGTCCCGTCGTCGCTGACGAAATCCTTGTTGTTGTCCTGCTGGGTGCGGATGTATTTTTGCAGGCGGATCAGCGTCTCATCGTAATAATCGACGAGGTCGATGTATTCCATGCCGGCCGCGTTCGTTTCGTCCAGATTCAGCGCGATCTGATCGTTGCTGTAGGTTTCGTGGAAATGGTCGATATACGCATAGAGGACAGAATCCAGCAGCCCCTCCGCGCTGACCGCGCCGAGATCGTCGTCCTTCCCCACGTCGTAGGTGAGGACGTACTGCGTCGTAATCAGCGAGGCGTCGCTCATCGGGCGGATGGTGATCTCGTCCATCAGGTTGAAGGGATTGACCCTCCCCTCCAGGCCCGCGTTTCGTATGCCGGCTTCGATCACCTCGGGAGTCAGGATGTTGTAGGCGTTGAAATACGTTCCGTTCGGTTAGAGACCGTCGGAGGCGTTGGGATACCGGAAGGAAAGCACGGCGGAGGCGGTCCGGAAGCTGTTCGCATACGAACAGGCGCAGAACGCCGCCACGAACACGGCGGAAAAGATCATAAGCCCGAGAAAATGCTTCTTCACGACGAGCAGCGCCCGGGAAATCAAGTCCTTCATGCCCTCACCTCTCCCCTTCCGTCACGCCGGACGGCTCCTGCGCCCGCTCGCCTGTGAGCAGGGTCACGCCGCTGGCGACAAAGCCGATGTAATTGGTGGAAAAATAAAAAAACGTATTGTCCGTCGCGTAAGAGATAAAGCAATAAATCACGATCATCATGGTGAAGGTCATGCCCTCCCAGCCGCGCAATTTGCGGATGGCGTTCATCCTGTACCAGCTGTTGCTCCACAGCCAGAAGATAAAGCCCCAGAAGCCCAGCTCGATGAAGTAGGTCATGTACTCATTGTGCGCGTTGTGCACTTTGATGTAGATCGTTCCCGTAACATGGATCAGCTCTGTCGTTTCCCCCGTGCGAACGAAGATATACCGCAGCCCGCGCCCCAGAAAGGTGGGGGACAGCTCGTAGTAATCGCTGTAATATTTGTACAAAATGTCGCGGCTCATCGTGTCGATGCCGAGGCGCGCCATAAATTCGCCGTAGTACCCCTGCTTGATGAAAATCAGGTAAAAATACGCGAAGAAAACCAGCGCCGCTTCAAAAGCGATGATGAAGAGCCACTTTTTCTTCTCCGTAAGCCGGTTCAGATACCAGCCCATGAAGACGGCGACGATGATCGCCATCACGTCGATGCGCTTGAGGCTCAGGGTAAAGCAGACGAACGAGAGGGGAACGAGCAGGAAGCCGCGTCTGGTTTGGAGCAGCTGCCAGACATAGTACATCACGAACATGCCCAGTCCCTGCCCCAGATCGTGAAACTCCATGTACAGCATCGCGGGGCCGGTATTCCCGGCGAACGTGAGGAGCAGCGAGAGGTACTGTCCGATGAAGCCGCCGACGCCGAACATCATGACCGCGCGCATGGCAACCAGCGCGACGGCCGCCACCGCGCCGCAGAAGGTGTAGTCCGCCGCTTTTTTGCCGAAAAGCCAGAGCGCGCAGGCGGCGGCAAGCGCGTTCAGCTCCGCGCAGCCGACGTTGATGATGCCCCGGCTGATGTAATTCATGCCGGCACGGTTGACGATCCAGATCAGAAGCGAGATCATGGTCATGCCGATGTAGGGGATGGACCACACCCACGCCAGCGACGCCGACAGGCGCATCCGTCTCTGCGGGAATGCCACCAGATAGTACAGGATCGCCAGAGCGATCACACCCACATCGCAGGCGTACCGCAGGATCGTGGGGAGAAGCGGAATGATGCCGCGTTTTTCTGCCGAGACATAAAACGCAATCGTCATCAGGCCGACGTAGGCGATGACGACAAAGTGATAAAACGTACCCTTTGTCTCTTCCTGCGCTTGAATGGTGTCCATTTCTCTCCTAAGCCTCAGCCGCCGCAGATCGGGTCATGCCGTCCCATACAGTCTGAGCGTCCGGTCCACAACATCGTCCCAGTTGTTTTTTCCGCATATGAAATCGGAGGCGGTTTCCTTATATTGGCTGACCTTCTCGGGGTGATCGAGCAGGTCTTGCAGCTTTTCCGTCAAATCTCCGACGTTTCCCCGCGCGAATGCGACGGCGTAATCCTCGACGACCTGCGTGCACTCCGCGATGTCGGAAACCAGGCAGCAGTTGCCGTAGCTCATCGCCTCCAGAAGGCTCAGCGGCATTCCCTCCAGATCGCTGGGCAGGACATAGACATACGCATTGCTGTACAGCTCCTCCAGCACCCGTCCCTGTTGGAAGCCGATGAAGAGCACGTTTTCACCCGCCTGCTCCTTCAGCGCGTTCATATAGTCTGCGGTATCGGAGCTTCCGCCGGCGATGACGAGCTTCTTGTCCGTCGCAACGCTTTTCCACGCCTCGAGCAGATAGTGGACGCCCTTTTCGGGGACAAGCCGTCCCAAAAACAGGACGTAGCTCCCCCTGGAAAGCCCCCAGCGCTTTACGATCTCGTCCGCCTCGCGAAGCTCCGGCTTGACGATGCCGTTCGGAATGAAAACGGTTTCCCTCTGATAGGTCTCCCGAAAATATGTCTGCACTGCCTCGCTCAGCACGATGATCCCGTCGGCGTATTTCACCGCGCATTTTTCACCGCTCTTGATGTACCACGACGCAAAGCCGCCCCATTTTGCCCTGCGCCAGTCGAGACCGTGTATTGTGACGACGACCCGTTTCCCCAGCAGCTTCGGCAGCCACGCCATGAAGGCGGGGCCCTCCGCATGGATGTGGACGACGTCGTACTTCCCGAAGGCGGCGTGAAGGGCGGCGGAGACGGACGCCGTCATGGCGGCCAGTCCGCGCCTGTTTACCGTCCACACGTTTTTCAGCCTGACGCCCCGGTATGAGCCGGACGTCGTTCCATCAAATTCGGCGCCGCTTACATGGTGTCCGGTCCGGTTGTAGCACGTGACCTGATGGCCCAGCGCAACCATCCGCGTGGAGAGCTCCGCCACCACGATCTCAATGCCGCCTTCTCGGGAGGGGATGCGCTTATGTCCAAACATGGCGATGTTGAGTTTTCTTTCCATATTCTCCTCCTCCCTGCCGTACCGTTCGATTGCCGCGTCAGCGGCAGGAAATATGACCGATTATGACGGTTGTATGGTCATTATATCACACAAAAGCGGACTTGTCACTATTCTGCGAGAAAATGTATCCGAGTGTCATTTTTTCCCGGTCACTCTCGCGCGCCTTTCCCCATATGACAGGAAAAGACTGATCCCCGAGGGGATCAGCCTTCTGTTTTTCGGTTCTTGTCACGGAAACTCATTTCCGGCTTTTTGATGCTCACGGTGGTGTTCGCCTCGACGCTGCTCGTTAAGAAAGCGTTGCCGCCGATGACCACGTTGTCGCCGATTTCGGTCGCGCCGCCGAGAAGGGTCGAGCCGGCGTAGATCGTGACGTTGTTGCCGACCTTCGGGTGTCGCCGCTCGCCCGGAACGCTGCGCATTCCCGCCGGGGACAGCGCGCCCAGCGTCGCGCCCTGATACATCTTGACGTTGTTGCCGATGACGCTCGTCTCGCCGATGACAATGCCCGTGCCGTGGTCGATGAAGAAAAACTCGCCGATGGTCGCGCCCGGGTTGATGTCGATGCCCGTGCCCGTGTGGGCGTACTCGGTCATGATACGCGGGATCATCGGAACGTCCATGACGTAGAGCTCATGCGCAATGCGGTAAATGAAAATGGCAAAGAAACCGGGGTAGGACAGCACGACCTCCTCGCGGTTGTGGGCGGCGGGGTCGCCGTCAAAAAAGGCGTCGAGATCCTTTTGCAGCATCCGCTGGATCTCCGGCATACGGGTGAGCAGCCGCGCGGTCAGCTCCTCGGCGCGCTGGCGGTTCGTCTCGGTCTCCTCCATCGTCAGCAGAATCTGGGCGGAAAGATCGTCAAAAATGCGCTCCATCAGCAGCGCGCTGTACTGCTCCGGCGGGAGCTTGAGCAGGTGCTTCTCGCCGTAGTAAACCGGAAAAAGCAGCCTTTGAAAGCTGCGGATGATTTCAATGATCGCCTTGCGGTTCGGCATACGCAGCGCGTCGCCGTACATCGGCAACGCGGCGGCGTTGTACTGCCCCGCCATGGTCAGCGCGGCAGCGCGGATCAGCTCGGTGCGTTTCGCTTTATCCATCTTGAAAACCTCCGTCGGATCGTTGGATCGTGATTCTCGCGCGCTATTCGCCGGTGTTGCTTTGCAGCGCCGCCACGTCGAGCAGCGTGAACTCGCCGCGTCTGACCTCGACCAGCCCGTCCTCCTGCATACGCCCCAGCTCGCGGCTGAGGGCGCTGCGGTTGACGCCCAGCTCCGACGCAAGCGCCTCTCGTGTGCCGGGGATCGTCACCCGGTCGCTCCTCTGCTCGCGGCGCGCAATCAGGAGCATGCAGGAGAGCTTGGCGCGCAGCGTCGGAAGGCGAAGCAGCGTAACGCGGTCGCCCTGCGCCCAATACTTTTCGGAAAGCTCCGAGAGCAGGTTCAACCGCACCCGTGTGCGCACGGCGGCCTCGGCGGCGCCATCCTCGCCCATCAGCGCGTCCAGCGGGACATGGAGCACCGCCGTATCCTCCGCCGCCACGATGTCCACCGGGCTGCACCGCTCCCGCGAAACGTTCAGCACGTCGCCGAACAGCTCGCCCGCGCCGTGCCGCGCAACAATGTTCAGCGCGCCGTCGGCGCTGTTGCGCTCCGCCTGCACCGCGCCCGAGAGCACAATGCCGGCGCTGCGTACCGGCGCGCCGCGCTTGAGCACGACGCTCCCCTTTTCATAATATGCGCGGCGGCAGCTCAGGTCGCGGCACAGCAGTTCAATGTCGCGATCGGACACGCCGTTGAAAAGCGGCGTCTGCGCCAGCACCTTCAACTCTTTGTCCATCTTTCTCTCCGTTTGTTGCCGATGCAACAGATTTTTCTTGCTCAGTATAGTATAGTTCGGCTACATTTTCAAGAGGAGGCTTTCGATTTGTGAATACCAAAACCCTGACCCGCACCGCGATCCTCGTCGCGCTGCTCATCGCCTTGCAGGCGGCGACCCGACCGCTCGGCAACCAGCTTGTCACCGGCTCCTGCGTCAACCTTGTGCTCGCCGTCGCCGCGATGCTCTGCGGCGTGTGGAGCGGCGTGATCGTCGCGCTCGTTTCGCCGTTCTTCGCCTACTTTCTCGGCATCAGTCCGCAGCTCTGGCTTGCGCCCGCCATCGCCTGCGGCAACGCGGCCTATGTCGTGGTCATTGCCCTGTTGAGCAAGAAGGCTGCCGGCTTCACCGGCGGCGCGGTCGGCGTGGCGGCCGCCGCCGTGTGCAAATTTGTCACGCTCTACCTCGTCGTGGTGAAGCTGTTCATCCCGATGGGCAACCTGCCTGCCAAGGTCGCGGCGCAGTTCTCCTGGCCACAGCTCGTCACCGCGCTGCTGGGCGGTTTCCTCGCTCTCGCCATCGTGCCGACGATCCGGAAAGCGATCGGGGAATAACCCGAGAGCCCGGAAAAAAGGGCGTGTCGCAGAATGAACAGTTCTGCGGCACGCCCTTTTCATTTGGAAACCAGCAGCTTCTTCATGGCGCGCTCCAAGCCCTCGACCGAGAGGGGATACATATCAATGAGCTGCCTGATGACGCCGTAGCTCTGCCCCCAGTAGGGTCCCCACGACGGCTCCCCCTCCGGATTGAGCCAGACGAGATGGTCGTACTGCTCGCGGAAGCGTTTGAGCCAGTCCAGACCGGAACGCGCCTCCTCCCGCGCTGCGCCGTAGTACCAGCGCTTGCCGGTCAGCTCGTACATATCCATCAGCGCGTCGCCCACAAGGATGACCTTGTAGTCGCCGCCGAAGTTTCTGAGCAGCCACTCCGTCGGCACCGCCTGCGAGCGGTACATCTGCGGCGCGTTGTACACGGAGGAATAGATGCAGTTGTGGAAGTAAAAGACGTGCAGCTCCTTGAACTGGTTCGCCTTTTCCGCCGCCTGAAACAGCATGGAGCACAGCCGCGCCCAATAATCCATCGAGCCGCCGGAGTCCATGAGCATGAGCAGCTTGACCGTGTTGCGACGCGGACGCTTGTATCGAATCTTCAGCGTACCCGCGTTGTCGCAGGTCTCGCGGACCGTTCCGTCCACGTCGAACTCGGTCTTCTCGCCGAGGGTCTGGTCGGAGTATTGGCGCAGGAGGCGGAACGCCATCTGAAACTGGCGGGTGTCGAGAATGTTGTCGCGGCGGAAGTCGCGGAAGCGGCGCTCCCCCGCCACCTGAAAGGCGCGCCGGTGACGGCTGACGCCGCCGACGCGGATGCCCTGCGGCGAATGCCCGCTGTGCCCAAAGCTGGAGAAGCCGCCCGTTCCGATCCAGTAGGAGCCGCCGTTATGCTCCTCGGTCTGCTCCTTCAGGCGCTCCTCGAACATGCGCAGGATTTCGTCAATGTCCTTCTGCTCATAGCCCTGCGCCTGCAAAAACGCGCGGAACTCGTCCAACGCCTGCTGCGGGTGGTCGAGCCATTGCAGCAGCTCCTCGGGCAGCTCTTCCTCGAAGGGCACACCGTCGAAGTACTCGAGGAACACGCGGTCAAACTTGTCGTAATCCGCCTCGCTGTGGACGAGCACGGCGCGGCAAAGCAGGTAAAAGCCCGTCAGGCTTGTGTGATGAAGGTCGAGCATCAGCGCTTCCAGCAGCGTCATCCACTCGCCGAGGGACACGCCGAAGCCGTGCGCGCGCAAAAGATAAAAAAAGCCGATAAACAAGCCAGATCCACCGCTTTCGTCATGTAATTCGTATCACAAAGCAGCAAGCGCGCCGACCGTCTCCATCGGCGCGCCGCGGTAACGGTCTCTCTCAACCCCCCGTCCGGTCCTGCGTCACAATCCTAACGCACATGGAGGAAAAGCGCAAGACGATTCTTCTTTCAGCTTACAGCAGGAAAAATCACCCCAAAGGCAGCGCCTTCGGGGTGGTATCAGTCGTCCCAACCGATCGGAAGAAGCAGCTCGTCCGTCTCATCGAAAAGTGCCTCCGCCGCCTTGCCCAGTCTATTGCGGATAACCGCCATGGCCGCGCCTAGATTCGGTGGACGCCGCACGGTATCATGGCAGTCGGAAATCAGCAGCTGCGCCTGGCGCTTGAGAATGCAACGGAACGCGGAAAGACGGGCGGGAAAGTGCAGAAACGGCTCCGCGCTCAGCTGCGTCGGCAGGCGCAGCTCAAAGAGCTGTTTGAGCGCGCCGGACTTCTGCGTGCCGAGATAGCGGTCGAGGTGCGCGATGACCGGGACCACGCCGCCGCGATTCATCAGGTCGTAAAGCTCATGGAAAAATGTGTCCTCCCACGGATGAAAGGGCGGCTCAAGCAGCAGATAGTTCGTGCCCTCATAGCACAGGTCGCACAGCTCGCTCCAGTCCGCCATACCGTGTACCCACGCCACCTCCGCGCCCATGGAGAGCCTCGGCAGCGCGCGCCGCTCGTCCTCGCTCAGGGCGGCGATGGCGCGGTCCAATGTCTCGCGGGCTTCGGCGCGGCGGAGCAGGAACTCGCGCGGCCTCTCCAAATCACGGTAAAAGTGCGGGGTCAGCACGACGTTGTCCACGCCCTGCGCGCGCTCCATGCGAAGCATGGCGAGACTGGTCTCCACGTCCTTGGCGCCATCGTCGATACCGGGCAGAATGTGCGTGTGCAGGTCCGTCATCACATCGCCTGCATCGGCCCGTTCGGGGCCGCCGCCTGCCTGGCATCGTCTTCCGGCTGGACGTTTTCGCCGTAACCGTAGCGCCCATAGCCATAACGACGGTAGCCGTATTTCTTGTTGCCGTAACCGCTGCCGCCCACGCTGGAGCCGTTGAACACGGTGCCAAGCACCTTGGCGTTGGCGTACTCCAGCTGGCTGAGCGAATGCGCCACCGCACGGCGGTCGCTCTTTCCGCCGCGCACCACGAACAAAAACCCATCCGTCAGCGGCGCAAGCACCATCGCGTCGGTAACGACGTCTACCGGCGGCGTATCGAGAACGATGTAGTCAAAGCGCTGCTTGAGACCCTGGAGCAACGTGCGCATTCCCTCGGAGTTGAGAAGCTCGGAGGGGTTGGGCGGAATCTTGCCGGAGGACATCGCCCAAAGAGTCTTGTCTTCCTTGATTCTGACGAGGGCAGTGTCAAGCAGGCTGCGGTCCACGAGCACGTTTGTCAGGCCGATCGGCGCAGAGACCTCCAGCAGGCGGCTCATCTTTGGCTTGCGCAGATCGCAGTCGATGATAAGCGTCTTGCTGCCCATATCCGCAAAGGTCATCGCCAGATTCGACGCTGTGATGCTCTTGCCCTCGCTATGCAGGGAGGAGGTGACGGCAATGACGGAGCAACCCTCCTTGCCGGCCAGCGCAAACATCACGTTGGTACGTGTCGTCTTGTATGCTTCGCGAAGAAAGAAGTTGTGATTGCGCCAGATGAGGTACTTGCGCTCCTCATACAGGCTCTCCGTCGCAACATTCTCATTTTTTTCCTTTTTCTTTTTCCTGAACAAGGCCATCGTATCGACTCCCCTTCACTCTCACTGGGACGAATGGTCCGTTTTAAAGCTCGCATGGGCGTTCTCCTCGATCGCCCGCGTCTCTTCCGGTCCGTACCCGTAACCGTAGCCATAGCCGTAGCCGCTGTTCTTGGAGCCGTGCTTGCCGCTGATCTGGCTGAAGTCGGGAATCTGACCCAGCACCGGATAGCCGCACACGGCCGCCAAATCTTCCTCATCCATGACGCGAACGTCGGTAAGAAAGTCAATGAACACGATGACGCCGGCAAGCACAATGCCAATCAGCAGACCGATCAGCGCGTTTTTCGTGTTGTCCGGAGAGCTCCTGTGCGTCGGGACCTTGGCGTAGTCGATGACCTTGGCGGAGCTGCCCTCGACGATCTCGGACAGAACGCCCGGAAAAACGTCGGCAATCGTGTTGGCGATCATCGCCGAACGCTCGGGATTGACGGTCGTCACCGTGACGGTGAACAGCTCGGTCTGCCCCTGCTGCTTCGCGCTGACCACCGACTTGAGGTAGCTGCTGGAAAATTGGTTGTCCATCGCCCGGGAGACGGCGCTGAGGACACGGTCGCTGCGGGAAATGGTGATACAAGTGGTGACCAGGCTGCGCGAGGCGGACATGTCGCTGGTGGAGACGTAATCCGAACTGGCGCGATCCATGCGGTTGTTGACATAGAGCGAGATCGACGACTGGTACATCGGCGTCAGGAAAAGCATCGAATACACAATCGCCACCGCCGTCGCCAGCACGCCGCAGATCAGGAAAACCCACCACTTGCCAAGGCAGGCAAACAGCAACCGGACAAGGTCGATTTCGATCTCCTGATTTGGAGCGGAAGAGTTTTTGTCCACAATTTGTACCTCACTATGTATCGTTGATGTTTGTCTTCGGGAGGCGCCGAACAGGTCAGTTGGTCTTAGGATACGCTCGCCGCGAGCTTCATTTCCTCTGACTGCTCGGCCGTTTTGTTGACCTCCTCAGGCAGATGGTAGGTCGGCACGACCTCGAGGAACGCCTGCTGCACACTACCGCCCTCGTTCACCGCCTTGTTCAGGCGATTGAGCTTGCGCATGACCTCCTCGCGGGTGTAGCGCGTGTCACGCTCGATGAAGATCAGGTGGTTTTCCGTCTCATCCAGCGTCTCGTTCTTCATCAGCAGCTCCTCGTAGAGCTTTTCGCCCGGGCGGAGCCCGATTTCCTTGATCTGGATGTCCTTTTCCAGCACGAGACCGGACAGTCGAATCATGCTGACCGCAAGGTCATAGATCTTGACGGGCTTGCCCATATCAAGCACGAACAGCTCGCCGTTGCAAGCCATCGCGCCCGCTTGGAGGACCAGCTGGCTCGCCTCCGGAATGGTCATGAAGTAGCGAATGATTCGCTTGTCGGTGATGGTGATGGGGCCGCCCTCGGCAATCTGCCGCCGAAACAGCGGCACAACGGAGCCGTTGGAGCCAAGCACGTTGCCGAAACGCACGGCGGCAAAGCTCGTGCGGCTCTGCGTGCGGCACTGGATAATCATCTCGCACATGCGCTTGGACGCGCCCATGATGTTGGTCGGGTTGACCGCCTTGTCGGTGGAAATGAGAATGAACTTCTCCGTCTGATACTTCTCCGCCATGTTGGCGGTATTGTAGGTGCCGACGACATTGTTTTTCACCGCCTCCGCGCTGCACAGCTCCATCAGCGGAACATGCTTGTGCGCGGCAGCGTGGAACACGATGTTCGGGCGGTAACGGTCAAAAAGCCGGTCAAGCTTCTGCACATCGCGCACGGACCCGATCTCCACCGAAAGGTCGATCCTGTCGCCGTAGGTACGGATCAGCTCCTGCTGGATGTCATAAGCGTTATTTTCGTAGATATCAAAGATTATCAGGCGCTTTGGCTCACACGCCGCAACCTGTCGGCAGAGCTCGGAGCCGATGGAACCGCCTCCGCCGGTGATGAGGACGGTCTTGCCCTCGTAAAAATGCTTCGCCTTTTGGTTGGATAGGTCGATGGGCTGGCGGAAGAGGATATCCTCGATCCGGAAGGAGCGGATGCTGCGAGCCTCGGGCTTCTGCTCGCCCTCCTTTACCAGCGCATCGCAAATCTTGAGCTGACAGCCCAGCTCGGAATACTTGTTGTACAGGGACATCAGGAACTCGCCATCGTCGGACTTGATCGTGACGATGACCGTCTCGACGCCGCGCTTTCTGATCTGCTCGACGCCCTTTTCCGCGGAATAAATGGGGATGCCGCGAATGAGTTTCCCTCTCTTGGCAGGATCCTTATCAATAAAGAAAAGCGGCTCGTACTTCGATTCCGGGTTGGTGGTCATATCGTCCGCCAGGTAAGAGCCGATGTGCCCCGCGCCGATGATGGCGACGGAGGTGCGGCGCTTCACGGGTTTCCTCGCCATTTCGTGGCGGCGATAGAGCACGGTGTAGGTGATGCGGATGCCGACCACCAGCAGCAGGTCGAAGGAGCCGACGACGGCGAGCTGCCACGCATAGGCCTCACGCCCCAGAACCATGGCAGGCACGAAGACCGCTACGCTGCCGACAAAGTCGGCCATCATCAGCTGGAGATACGCCCCCGAGGAACCGTAACGCCAGACGTTGCGGTAGCCCCGGAGTAGAAAACGCGCGCCAAAAATCGCTCCCAGCTGACACGCGCCCCAAACCAGGTAGGGCGCCTCGTAACCCCGGAACAGTCCGGTCATCGCGCTGAGCGCACGACACATAAGGTATGCCAGCACATAGCAGCCCAAATCAAACAGAAGCAACACTGTCCGTCTGCCGCGCCTGAGCTCTAATATCCTTACGATCAAGCGTTTACCCATAGTCGGTTCATCCTTTCTCTAGACTGTACGCACCTCATGGCGCGGATGAAGTATCCGCGCCATGAGGTACATCATATGGCTTGCTGCCTGGAATACTCGGTCAGGTCTTACTTCCAGGTCTCGGTGTAGCTGGCGTTGTCCATGCTGAAGCTGTGCGCTGTCGCGGACTCGGCAATGGCGGCGGCGGCCCAGTAGGTCCTGGCAACGTCAGGGAAGCTGGCGCCTCTGCCGGCGTTCATCGCAGCAATGTCGCCGGGACGGCCAAGCACGCGGTTGATGATCGTGACAGCCTCGGAACGGGTCAAATCGTTGTTCGGTCCGAAGGTGCCGTTGGGATAGCCGATGACCCAGCCAAGCGCAACAGCCTTGCCGATGGCGTCATGCGCCCAGAAGCTGGTGCCGACATCCGGGAACTCTCTGCTTGTGACGGGAACGCTGCCCTCGGCAAAGCGGACGCAAATCATGATGAACTCAGCGCGGGTAATGACGTCGTCCGGACGGAACTTCCCCTCGTTGCCGACCATTATGCCGAGGGAAGCCAGCGCCTTGGCCGCGTCCTCATACCAGATGCCGGGCTCCACGTCGCTGAACGCAACCGTGGTGGCGACGTTCTTGTTGCGGAGCAGGCGATAGAGCATGGTAGCGATCTCCCCGCGGGTGATGGAAGCGGTGGGACGCCAGAGACCCTCATCGTTGCCCCGGGTGTAGACGATGTGCTCGTCGATATTGAGCAGGCTGCTCACGCCGGTGTCTCCGGGCAGGTAGGGAACGCTCTCGTACTCGGCCTCAACGCGGGCGCCGCCTGCGGGCATGACAAACTGATAGCTGCCGTTGCCGAGATCGGTCAGGGCGACGCGGTTGCCCTGCCTGTCAACGGCGTACACGGCGGAAACGGCGTAGCCCTGTCTGGCGCGGACGTTCAGCTGGGTGGTCATGCCGGGGGTCGCGGGCCTGCCGGAGGGCGTGGTCACCGTAACCTCGATGGGAGCCTTTGCGCTGCCCGCCGCAGGATTCACCTGCTGCTTCTCACCGGTCTCCGTGTTGGTCTCGGTGACCGTGACGGTGGCCTCCGGCTGGGAGGAGGAGCCGCCGCCGTCACCGCCCTCCGACGGAGCCGTGTACGGCTTGAGCGTGATCTTCGCCTCGCCGAACGCGGCGCGCTGGTCGGTGTTCGCGAGCGTACCCTCATCGATGACGGTGCTGCCCTCGTAAATGTCCACATACGCCTGCGTAAAAACTTCAGAGCTGATGAGATCGGCGGAGACCCTCTTCGGGCTGCTCTGGGCAAAGGTCACGGTCAGCCCGTCGAGGTCGTTCCCAACGGTCTCAACGCCTTCGTCCACCCATCTCGCGATCGCAGAATCGGAGAGACGGAAGGACATGGTCAGTGCGCCGTCTTTCTTGGTGACGCCTTCCAGCTGCTCAAAGATATCCTTGCTGTCTCTGACGTTGAACCCGGCGAGCTCCTCCGCCTCGAAGGAGGTGTTCTCGATGATGGAATCCTTCAACACGCAGACGAACTTCAGCAGCGTAAGCTGCTGCAGGTCCTTGTCGGCGAGATAGACCGCGAACGCCTTGGCGTCCGAGGACTCCATGGTCATCGTGGCGGCATAGCTGACGTCCCAGTTGTTGAGATCGGCCTGCTGCTCGGCAATGGTGGTAACGCCCAACTTCACGGTGTTGCCCTGATACTTCGCCGCAGACGCCATCGGCACCATCATCGACGCGCAGATGCACAGCGTGAGCGCAAGCGCAATCAGTTTCTTTAACTTCATTTCGTTTTTTCCTCCTGAGCTATAAATATTTGTTGAGATAATACTCTTTTGCGGACGACTTTTCCTCGCGATAGTTGCTCCAGAGCGTGTCGACGATGCCGGAATCCGCGTCCAGAGCCTCGAGCTCGCTGCGGAGACGGTTGAGAACGGCCTTGACGTTCCTGTCCGCCTCGACCTCCAGGTCATAACAGACGCCGAGATAGCGATAGCCGATCTTGGCCTTGTTCTCCTGTGTACGTTCCTCGGCGGGCAGAGCTTTATACTCGTCAACAGCGCGCTGCTTGAGCTCGCCCAGCTCCGCCATGAGATCGACTTCATAGGCGTACAATTCTCTCGCACAGGCGTCAATCAGCGACTGTGCCTCCGGGCTTCTCGACTGCGCCTCAGGCGCCGCCGTCTCCCCGTCGGGCTGCTGCGCGTCGGGCTGTTGCGTGTCCGGCGCTGTCTGACCGTCCACTCCCAGCTCCGACTTGATCTCTTCCGCCGTGGCTTTCCCTTCCAGCAGGCTGTCGATCTGGTCCATGCTCGGAGGGAGAACGTACACGAAATTCTCCCTGAGGATGCTTTTTTGACGCTCCTTGGTCTTCTGCGCCCGCACGATGATCTCCTCGGCAGAGCTTGTCCGCGCGCTGAAAAGAACTCTCAGATTGTCCCGCTGCCAAAATGCAAACAGGATGGCGGCAACTGCCAACGCAATCAGTAGCCTAAATAGAATCTTTCCTACCTTTCCGATACCGCTCCCTCCTCTCACGGTCAGCAAAGGATTGCATTGCACAACCCACAGATTCCATCCAATTGTCATTACTGCATAATATAGCATACGTTACTTGAAAAATCAAGCGAAATTGTATGGTCAATTGCATTCAAAATTCAGCAAGGAACGGCAAATCACACTACATCTTGTACAGAGCCTGCCCACAGAATCCCACAACAGCCTTTTCCCGCCGCGAGCGCAGACCGCTGCGCTTGATGCAAACCTGCTCCCACCAGCGCCCGCTCCATTCATCTCAGCTCAGATCATCGCACCGCGCCGTCCGCGCTCTCGGGGCGGGACGACGTTCATCGCGCGGCATACAGCCTACTATATTAAATTAAAAAGAGCGGTCGTCCGGCGCGGCGGCTTTCCCGCTAGATCGCAAAGCTCCGCTTGCCTTGACAAAACATGGCAAAACGTCCCACGGCGACAGCATTTACTTTTGCGCAAAGACGCGGTCAAGAGAGAAATTGT
>CAMKFK010000014.1 GCA_946411835.1 uncultured Clostridia bacterium | reverse complement strand
GGGCGGACTCGGGACTTTCACCCGTTAGAACGTGCGCTCGCCGGGCGCACGCGCAGCGCAAAAGAGCGGCAGATTCGCCGCTCTTTTGCCGTCGATCAGTATTCGATCTCGCCCTCGTAGGTCAGTACGGCGCCGCCGGTGAGCAGGATACGTTCGTCGGTGACGTTGACCGTTACGTCGCCGCCGGACGCCTTCACGGTGATGTCGCGCCCCTTGGGGCACAGCCCGCGCGCAACCGCCGCCGCTGCCGCCGCGCAGGTGCCCGCGCCGTAGGCAAGCGTCTCGCCGCTGCCGCGCTCCCAGCTGCGCATCCGAATGGTCGCCGCGTCGATGACGCGCACGAACTCCGTGTCCGTCTCCGACTCGAAGGTATGCAGGTTCCGGCTCTCGACCGCGTCGCAGAACACGACGCGGTGCGCCCCGCCCAGCGTCACGGGCACGCTGCCGTCCTCCGCCGTCTCGCCGACGACGGCGCGCCCCATGTCCACGGCGGCGGAGCTGACCTTGCCGTCGCGCAGGTAGAGGCGCAGAAGGTGTACGCCGTCCGCCGTTTCGATGGTCATGGTCTCGGCGCGAACGTAGCCCTTGTCGTGGACGTACTTTGCCACGCAGCGGATGTTGTTGCCCGCGATCAGGCTCTCGCTGCCGTCTCGGTGGAAGGAGCGCATTTTCACGTCCGCCGCGGCGGAGCGCTCCATCAGCACGATACCGTTGCCGCCGATCCCTGTGTTCCGGTCGCACAAGTCGACGCAGAGGGATTCCGGGCAGGTCATCCGCCCGTCAAAATTCTCGATGAAAATATAGTCGTTGCCGCAGGTGTGCATCTTTGCGAAGCGGAGCTTCTGCCGCCACGGGCGCATATGGTTGATGTCGATCAACTCGACGTTTTTGCGCGAGAAGCGGCTCTCCATGCTGTCCGCCAGCGCGTTCGCCGTGTCGAGCGAGGTCAGGCACGGGACGCCGCGCCGCATGGCGCGGCGATGCAGCACCGTGTAGTCGCCCACCGTGGCATCCTTGAGCGCGCCGGTGTAGATGACGCAGCTGACCTCGCCCGTGTCCATCAGGCGGAGAATCTCGTCGCTCTCGGTTGGATTCTTCACCGCGTAGACCGTCAGCCCCAGGCTGCGGATCGCCGCCGCCGTTCCGCCGGTGGCGTAGAGCGCGAGACCCATGTCGTAGAAGCGCTTGGCGAGCAGCAGAATCTCCTGATAGTCGCTCTCCTCGACGCTGATGAGCACGCCCGTCGCCTTCTGCTCGTGGGGGGACGGGACGCGGAAGCCCGCCGCCGTCAGCCCCTTGAACAGCGCCTCCGCCATGGTCTTGCCGAGACCCAGCACCTCGCCGGTGGATTTCATTTCAGGGCCCAGCAGCGAGTTCGCGTCCGCGAGCTTCTCAAACGAGAACACCGGCACCTTGACCGCGCAGTAGGGCGGGGTGCGGTACAGCCCCGTGCCGCAGCCCAGCGTGCTGAGCGGCGCGCCGAGCATGACCCGGGACGCGAGATCGACCATCGGGACGCCCGTGACCTTGCTGATGTAGGGCACGGTACGGGAGGCGCGGGGATTGACCTCGATGACGTAGAGCTCGCCGTCGTAGATCAGGTACTGGATGTTGACCAGTCCCTTTGTGCCCAGCGCCAGCGCCAGCTTCTCCGAGCAGTCGCAGACGGTTTGCAGATACTTGTCGTTGAGGTTGTAGGGCGGGTAGACGGCGATGCTGTCGCCGCTGTGGACACCCGCGCGCTCGATGTGCTCCATGATGCCGGGGATCAGCACATCCGTGCCGTCGGAGATGACGTCCACCTCCAGCTCCACGCCGGGCATGTACTTGTCCACGAGCACGGGGTTGTCGATGCCGCCCGCGAGGATCTTCTCCATATAGGCAACCGTCTGCTCCCGCGAGCGGGAGATGGTCATGTTCTGCCCGCCGATGACGTAGCTCGGGCGCAGCAGCACGGGATAGCCCAGCGTCTCCGCCGCGCGGACCGCCTCGTCCGGCGAGTTGACGCCCATGCCCTTCGGGCGGGAGATGCCGAAGCGTTCGAGCAGCGCGTCAAAGCGCGCGCGACCCTCCGCCGTGTCGATGCTCTCCGCCGAGGTGCCGAGGATGGGGATGCCCTGCCGGTCAAGGAAGCCCGTCAGCTTGATGGCGGTCTGCCCGCCGAAGGCGACCACCACGCCCACGGGGCGCTCGACAGCGATGATGCCCATGACATCCTCCGGCGTCAGCGGCTCGAAATAAAGGCGGTCGGCGGTGTCGTAGTCGGTGGAAACGGTCTCCGGGTTGTTGTTGACGATGACAACGTCGTAGCCCAGCTCGCGCAGCGTCCAGACGCAGTGGACGGAGCTGTAGTCAAATTCGATGCCCTGCCCGATGCGGATTGGCCCGGAGCCGAGAACCATGACGACGGGCTTCCCGCTCCGGGGGAAACGCCGCGCGTCGCAGGCATCGTCACAGCAGGAGTAGAAATACGGCGTCTGCGCGGCGAACTCGTTGGCGCAGGTGTCGACCATCTTATAGCTGTAACGGAACGCGGGCAGCGTCTCCGTCCCGCTGAGGCGGCGGATGGCGGCGTCGGTGTAGCCCCGGCGCTTTGCCTCGCGGTAAAGCGCCTCCGTCAGCGGTTCGGCTGAGAGGCGCGCCTCCACCGCCGCGAGGCTTTGCAGCTTGTAGAGGAACAGGCGGTCGATCTTCGTGATCTCAAAAATCTCGTCCGGCGACACGCCCGCCTTAAGCGCCTCGTACACCGTGAAGAGGCGGCGGTCGTTCTGCTCGCGCAGGCGCGCGCGCACATCGGCGTCGCTCAGCGGCGGGGCGTTGAGCGTGTCCAGCCCGATCTCCGCGCCGCGCACCGCCTTCATCAGCGCCTCCTCAAAGCTCTGCCCGATGGACATGACCTCGCTGGTCGCCTTCATCTGCGTGCCCAGCTCGCGCGAGGAGCCGGAGAACTTGTCGAACGGCCACTTGGGGAACTTGACGACCACATAGTCCACGGCGGGCTCAAAGCAGGCGCAGGTCTTCCCCGTGATGTCGTTTGCAATCTCGTCGAGCGTGTAGCCCAGCGCGATCCTGGTCGTGATCTTGGCGATGGGATAGCCCGTCGCCTTGCTCGCCAGCGCGGACGAGCGGGACACGCGCGGGTTGACCTCGATGACGGCGTATGAAAAGCTGTCGGGGTCGAGCGCGAACTGGCAGTTGCAGCCGCCCTCGATGCCGATGGCGTCGACCATGTCCAGCGCGGCGGCGCTGAGCATCCGATATTCCTTCGGAGACAGCGTCAGCGCCGGGGCGACCACGACGGAGTCGCCCGTGTGGACGCCGACGGGATCGACGTTTTCCATCGAACAGACGATGATGGCGTTGCCCGCCGCGTCGCGCATCGTTTCAAATTCAATTTCCTTCCAGCCCTTGATGCTCTTCTCCACCAGAATCTGCGTGATGGGCGAGGCGTCCAGTCCGGCGCGCGCGATGACGCGCAGCTCCTCCGCGTTCCCGGCAATGCCGCCGCCGGAGCCGCCCAGCGTGAACGCCGGGCGCACGATGACCGGGTAGCCGATCTTCTCCGCCGCCGCGAGCGCCGCGTCCACGTCCTCCGCAATCTCGGAGGGGACGCAGGGCTGGCCGATGGCGCGCATGGTGTCGCGGAACAGCTCGCGGTCCTCCGCGCGATTGATGGCGTCCATGCCGCTGCCCAGCAGTCGGACGCCGTACTTTTTCAGAACGCCGCTGCGGTCGAGCTGCATGGCAAGGGTCAGCCCCGTCTGCCCGCCCAGACCAGCCAGCAGGCCGTCCGGCCGCTCCTTCTCGATGATGCGCGCAACGGTTTCGGCGTCGAGCGCCTCGAGATAGATTTCGTCGGCAAGGTGACGGTCGGTCATGATGGTCGCGGGATTGGAGTTGACCAGCACGACGTTGACGCCCTCCTCCTTGAGCACGCGGCACGCCTGCGCGCCCGCGTAGTCAAACTCCGCCGCCTGTCCGATGACGATGGGGCCGGAGCCGATGACCATGACCTTGCGGATCGACGTATCCTTAGGCATTGTGCGCACCTCCCATCATCGCGGCAAAGCGGTCAAGCAAAAACGCCATATCCTTTGCGTCCGGGTGAAACTGCACCGTGAAGCAGCGCAGTCCCGGATAGTCCATGCCCTCGCAGCTGCCGTCGTTTGCGTTGACGAACAGCGCGCGCCCCACGTCCGCGAGACTCTCGCTCACGACGGCGTAGCCGTGGTTCTGCGCCGTGATGTAGGTGCGCGCGCCCCCGCAGAGGCGCACCGGCTGGTTCGCGCCGCGATGTCCGTACGGGAGCTTGACGGTCCGCCCGCCCAGCGCCAGCGCCGCGAGCTGGTGCCCCAGCCCGATGCCGCACACAGGAAGCGTGCCGATCAGCGCGGCGAGCTGGGCGATCTCGAAGGCGTTCTCCGCCGGGTCGCCCGGGCCGTCCGAAACCACCACGCCGTCCGGCTTCGCGGCGAGGATGTCCGCCGCCGCCGTATCGTGCGGCACGACGGTGACGGTGCAGCCGCGCGCTTGCAGGTTGCGGACGAGCGCGCCCTTCGTGCCGCAGTCGATGAGGGTCACATGATACCTTGCCTCGCCCTCGGCGGCGTGGACGCTCGTGCTCCTCTGCGCCGTCTCCGCGACGGCGAGCGTGACCCGATAGCCGCGCAGCGCCGACAAATCGTCCGGCACGGCGGAGCAGATCATGGCGTTCATGACACCCTCCTCGCGCAGGATGCGCGTCAGCTCGCGCGTGTCCACGCCGCAGACGCCGGGGACACCCTCGTTTTTGAGGAACGTGTCCAGCTCGTACTCGGAGCGGAAGTTCGACGGCGCGCCGCACAGCTCGCGCACGACGTAGCCGCGCGCGAAGCTCTTCCCCGCGCAGTCAGCGGGAATCACGCCGTAGTTCCCGATCTGCGGAAAGGTTTGCAGAATGATCTGTCCCGCGTAGGACGGGTCGGTCAGCGTTTCCAGATAGCCCACCACGCCGGTGGTGAACACCAGCTCTCCGACGCCGTCTCCCGCCGCGCCGATGCGCCGCCCCTCGAACACGCGCCCGTCCGCGAGCACAAGATATGCTTTTTCCATGGCTGTTTCTCCCGGTAAAACAGAATGACTATGCAATGATTATGGGTATTTATTCTTTGATTGTCAATCAAAAACCGGTCTCCGCCCTCCGATTCGGCAGATGTGCCGTAGTTTTTCGTATTTGGGAAAAATGTTTGAATGTTTTGACGAACGCGAAAAACCGCCCTTGCCCTGCGGCAGAGGCGGCTTTCGTCGGTCAATGGTGGAACAGTCTCAGCCCGGTCATCGCTATGACCATGTCATACTTGTCGCAGCAGGCGATCACCTCGCCGTCACGGATGGAACCGCCCGGCTGGGCGATGAAGCGGACGCCGCTGCGGTGCGCGCGCTCCACGTTGTCGGGGAACGGGAAGAACGCATCGGAGCCGAGCGAAACGCCGTCCACACCGGCGAGGTACGCGCGCTTCTCCTCATCCGTCAGCGGAGCGGGCCGTTCGGTGAAGCAGCGCTGCCACACACCGTCGGCGCAGACGTCCTCCTCGTTGCGGTTGATGTAGCCGTCGACGATGTTGTCACGCTGAGGCCTGCCAAGGTCGGCGCGGAAGGGCAGGTCAAGCACCTTCGGCATCTGGCGGAGGAACCAGGCGTCCGCCTTGCCGCCCGCGAGACGGGTGCAGTGGATGCGGCTCTGCTGGCCCGCGCCCACGCCGATCGCCTGCCCGTCCACCGCGAAGCAGACGGAGTTGGACTGCGTGTATTTGAGCGTGACGAGCGAGACGATGAGGTCACGCGCGGCGCTCTCCGGGAGGTCGCGGCGGGCGGTGACAATGTTTTGAAGCATCGCGCCGTCGATCCTCACGTCGTTGCGCCTCTGCTCGAAGGTGACGCCGAAGACCTGCTTGCGCTCCACCGCCGCCGGTTCATAGGCGGGGTCGATGTCCACAATGTTGTAGTTCCCCTTGCGCTTGGTCCTGAGAAGCGCCAGCGCCTCCGGCGTGTAGCCCGGGGCGATGACGCCGTCGGACACCTCGCGCGCAAGCAGGCGCGCGGTGGTCCCGTCGCAAACGTCGCTCAGCGCCGCCCAGTCGCCAAACGAGCTGAGACGGTCGGCGCCGCGCGCGCGGGCGTAGGCGCAGGCAAGCGGGCTATCGTCAAGACCCTCGACGTCGTCCGCAAAGCAGGCGCGCTTGAGCGCGTCGGACAGCGGGAGGCCCAGCGCGCCGGACGTCGGGCTGACGTGCTTGAAGGACGCGGCGGCCGGAATGCCCAGCGACGCACTCAGCTCGCGCACGAGCTGCCATGCGTTCAGCGCGTCGAGGAAGTTGATGTAGCCCGGGCGGCCGTTGAGCACGCGCAGGGGCAGCTCCGCGCCGCTCTCCATCAGGATACGGGCGGGCTTCTGGTTGGGATTGCAGCCGTATTTCAGTTCAAAGTCCTTCATGTCAGGCTCCCGTCAGTCACCCAGCAGCTTGTTGAACAGCTTCACCTGTCCGTTGTCATAGGCGTAGAGCGAAACCCGGTTGTCGGCGTTCAGCGCCTGCCACACCGCCTCCGGCTCCGGCAGGTCGACACGCAGCGGCTCGCCGGCGAAGCTCGGCAGCGGGTCCCCGTCGCCGCAGTAGGTGCTGATGAAATAGCCCTCGCCCTCGGGACAGCCGTCGTAGGCGAAGAACTCGCGGATGCAGCCGCCGTCCGCCGCGCGCTTGAGGATGGACAGGTCGAAGGCGCCGTCGTTGTAGAGCATGGCAGAGATGCGCGGGGTATAGTGGGGCGCGTCCGGCTCAAACGAACGGGTCATCAGCGCGCGGCGGAAGCCGCCGAGGTCGCGGATGGTATCCGTCTGGTCGCCGTTGGCGACAATCAGCCCGCGCGCGGTCTTGCGCACCGGATGGTACATGATGAGGCTGGGGTCCGTCACCCTGCTCTCGTCAAAGGCGCGGGTGCGGACGCCGTTCGCCGTCGTCTCAATGACGCGGTTGCGGCTGTTTTCGCTGCGTCCCATGATAAAGTAGTAGGCACGGTTCCCGCCCATGGCGATGCCGCGTCCGGGATAGGGGTTGGCGCGCAGATACGCGAGAAAGTCCGTCATAGTATGTCCTCCCAATTTTTTATCAGGCAATCGCCCAGACGCTCGTACTTCTCGAAGCCGAAGCAGAGCGTTTGCTTACTGTGACTGTCGCTCGACAGAATCAACCGCCCGCCATGGTCGCAGAGATAGCCGATCATGTCCGCGTTGGGATACGCCGTCGTGCGCCAGCCGCGCGACATGGCGCCGGTGTTGATCTCGAACGGCTTCCCATACGGCAGCAGCCGGTCGATTGCAGCCTGCCATGCCGCGACGTAGCGCGGGTGCCTCTCGTCAAAAAAGCGCTCTTTCTCGTTGAACTTGGAGACAAGATCGAAGTGTCCGATGATGTCGCAGCCCGTACGCCGGACAACGTCCGCAACCGTGTCAAAATATGCCGCCGCGTAGGCGTACCAGTCGCCGCCAAAATGCGTTTCGACCATCCGACGCGCCATCTCCGGCGTGTTGTCCACATGGCAGTACTCGCCATCCAGCAGCAGATAGTGTACCGATCCGATGACGTAATCATAGCCCTCCGCAGGGAAGTCGGAGTAATACTCCTGCTCAATGCCGCTGCATAGATAGATCCGGCCGCAGTATCGCTCCCGCAGCTCCGCCATGACGCGCCGACGCTCCTCCAGCCGCTCTTTCGGAATACAAGGCCCAAGGTCGAAGGACGTATAGCTGTGGTCGGAGATGCCGAGGCACGTCAGCCCGAGGGAAATCGCGGATTCGATCATTTCCTCCGGCGTGTCCTTCCCGTCGCTGAAATTCGAGTGCGTGTGCAGGTCGAAGCGAATCATACCATCTTCTCCTGCTTGACCTTGCGGTCGATCACATGGCGGGACGCAAGCTCGCGGTGGATATCCTCCGGCGTGATTCCCTGCTCCGCCATGAGCACCATGACGTGATACGCGAGGTCGGCGATCTCATAGACCGTTTCGCGCTTGTCCTCCGCCTTGGCGGCGATGATGACCTCGGTACACTCCTCGCCGACTTTCTTCAATATCTTATCAAGGCCCTTTTGAAAGAGATAGGTCGTATACGAGCCCTCGGGCAGCTGCTCCCTGCGCCCCTTCAGCAGCTCATACAGCCCGCGCAGGGAGAACTCCTCGCGCTCGCCGCTCTGAAACACAGGGTACTCGAAGCAGCTCTCCGTGCCGAGGTGGCAGGCGGGGCCGTCCGGCTCCACCATGACCACCAGCGCGTCACGGTCGCAATCGGCGGTGATGGAAACGATGTGCTGGTAGTTGCCGCTGGTTTCGCCCTTGAGCCATAGCTCCTGACGCGAGCGGCTCCAGAAGCAGGTCAGCTGCTTCTCCATTGAAATGCGCAGGCTCTCCTCGTTCATGTACGCCAGCGTCAGCACGCGCTTCGTCACCGCGTCCACGACGACGGCGGGAATCAGACCGCGTTCGTCAAATTTCAGCTCGGAAATATCTGTCATGGTGATCTCCTTTACAGTCTGGCAGGAATCCCGCTTTTTGCCATTGCCTCCTTGAGGTCGCGGATACGCACCTCCCCGAAGTGGAAGATCGACGCCGCAAGCCCCGCGTCCACCTTGGGAAGCGTTCGGAACAGCTCGATAAAGTCCTCGATCCGCCCCGCGCCGCCGGAGGCAATGACGGGGACGCTCACCGCGTCGCAGACAGCTTGCAGCATCTCAAGATCGAAGCCGCGCTTCACACCGTCGGTGTCGATGGAGTTGAGCACGACCTCGCCCGCGCCCTCGCCGACGCAGCGCTTGATCCACTCGATCGCCTCCATCCCCGTGTTCTCGCGCCCGCCCTTGGCGAAGACGCGGAACGCGCCGTCCACGCGCTTCGCGTCCGCCGAAAGCACGACGCACTGGTCGCCGTAGCGCTTCGCCGCCTCGCCGACGAGGGCGGGATTGCGGATCGCGCCGGAGTTGACGCTGACCTTGTCCGCGCCGCATTTGAGCACACGGTCAAAATCCTCCACGGTGTTGATGCCGCCGCCGACCGTCAGCGGGATGAAGACGCGCCGCGCCGTCTCGCGCAGGATATCGGTAAACAGGGCGCGCCCCTCGGCGGAGGCGGTGATGTCGTAGAAAACCAGCTCGTCCGCGCCGTTGGCGCTGTAGTACTCCGCCAGCTCCACGGGGGAGGCGACGTCGTTCAGCCCCCGGAAGTTGACGCCCTTGACCACCCTGCCGTCACGCACGTCGAGACAGGGGATGATGCGTTTCGTAATCATCTTGCAACCTCTATCGCTTCCTTCAAATCAATCGCGCCGGTGTAGTACGCCTTGCCGATGATTGCGCCGTACAGCCCCAGCGACGCGAGCGCGCGCACATCGTCGATTCCGCTGACGCCCCCGGAGGCGACCAGCTGTAAGGTGTACTCGCTTGACAGCTCTTTGTACAGCTGATAATTCGCGCCGCGCATGGCGCCGTCCCGCGAAATGTCGGTGACGATCAGCGTTTTTACGCCGAGCCGCTGCAGCTTCCCGCAGAAGCTGCGGGCGTCCACGGCGGAGCGCTCCGTCCAGCCGCGGATGGCGACAAAGCCGTCCTTCAGATCGACGCCGACGGCGATTTTTTCGCCGTACCTCTCCACCGCCTCGGTGAGAAACGCCTCGTCGGTCAGCGCGGCGGTGCCGAGGATGACGCGGTCGAGTCCCGCGTCCAGATAGCGCGCCACGACCGCCATGGAGCGGACGCCGCCGCCGATCTCACAGAACGCGCCGCTGGCTTCGCGGATGGCGCACACTGTGTTGAAGTTCGGCGTTTCGCCGGTCCTCGCGCCCTCGAGGTCAACAATGTGGAGACAGCGCGCGCCTGCCTCCGCAAAGGTCTTCGCCAGCGCAGCGGGCTGCTCGCTGTAGACGGTCATCTGCGCGTAGTCGCCCTGGTAAAGGCGCACCGCCTTGCCCTCATACAGGTCAATTGCCGGAAAGATGTTCATTTCACACGTCCTCACAGAAAGCACGCAGGATGTTCAGACCCACGCCGCCGCTCTTCTCCGGGTGGAACTGGCAGCCGTACACGTTGCCCTTCGCCACCGCCGCCGTCAGCGGCGCGCCGTACTCGGTCGTCGCCGCCAGGCTGTCGTTGCAGTCGGCGGCGTAGTAGGAGTGGACGAAGTAGACGAAGTCTCCCTCGCGGATGCGACCGAACAGCGGGCAGGGCTTCGTCAGATGCAGGGCATTCCAACCGATGTGCGGAATCTTATAACCCGCCGGGATCACGTCGGCAATCGGGCGGACCGCGCCGCGCAGCAGACCCAAGCCCTCGTATTCGCCGTATTCATAGCTTTTTTCAAACAGAAGCTGCATTCCGAGGCAAATGCCCAGCAGCGGCTTGCCGCGTCCCGCTTCCTCGCGCACCAGCTCATCCAGCCCGCCGGCGCGCAGCTTCTCCCGCGCGTCACGGAACGCGCCCACGCCGGGCAGCAGCAGCTTGTCCGCCGCGCGGAGCGCCGCCGGGTCGGCGGTGACGGCCGCCTCCTGCCCGATGGCGGCAAAGGAGCTTTGCAGCGAGAACAGATTCCCGACGCCGTAGTCAATGATGGCGATCATCACAGCATTCCTTTCGTTGACGGTATCTCGTCCCGATACGCCTCTTCGATGGAGACCGCCTCGCGCAGCGCCCTGCCGAACGCCTTGAACGCGCCCTCGAGGATGTGGTGGGCGTTCTCCCCCGCGAGCTGGCGCAGATGGAGCGTACAGGCGGCGGAGCGGGCAAAGCCCCAGAAAAATTCCTTCGCCAGCTCCGTGTCGAAGTCCCCGACCTTCTGCGTCGGGATGCTCATGTCATAGCCGAGGTACGCGCGCCCCGAGAGGTCAAGCGCGCAGAGGATCAGCGCCTCGTCCATCGGCAGCAGCATACTGCCGTAGCGCCGGATGCCACGCTTGTCGCCCAGCGCCTCGGCGAACGCCTGCCCCAGCACGATGCCCACGTCCTCAGTCGTGTGGTGGTAGTCCACATCCGTGTCGCCCTTGCACGTCAGCGTCAGGTCAAAGCGCCCGTGACGCGCGAAGAGCGTGAGCATATGGTTGAGAAAGCCGCAGTCGGCGTCCACCGTGCTCTTTCCCGTGCCGTCCAGGTCCAGCGTCAAGGTAATGTCGGTCTCCGCCGTCGTCCGGCTCAGCTTCGCCGTTCTCATGCCCGCGCCTCCTCTAAAACCGTTTTGAGCGTGTCAAGCAGAATCTGCATCTGCTCCCTCGTGCCGATGGTGATGCGGTTGTAGTCGCATATCTCGGGCCTTGTAAAGTGCCTGACCAGCACGCCGCGCTCCTTGAGCCTGCGGTAGATCGTCTCGCCGTCCACGGTCTCGTGGCGGGCGAAGACGAAGTTTGCTTTCGAGTCCGGGATCGTGAAGCCCATGGCGCGCAGGGCGTCCACCGTGAAGGCGCGGTTCTCCTGAATCATGCGGCAGTTGCGCGCTGTATAGTCCTCGTCGTCCAGCACGCCGATCGCCGCCGCCATGGTCATGGAGTTGACGTTGTAGGGGTTCGTGGAGTAGCGGATGGTGTTCAGGTCGCGGATCAGCGCCGGATCGCCCGCGCCGAAGCCCAGCCGCGCGCCCGCCATGGAGCGGGACTTGGAGAAGGTCTGCGTCACGAGCAGGTTGTCGTACCTGCGGATGAGCGGCAGGCAGGTCTCCGTGCCGAAGTCCACATACGCCTCGTCAATGACGACGACGTTGTCCGGGTTGCTCCGGGCAATCCGTTCGATCTCCGCGCGGCTGAGGGCGACGCCCGTCGGCGCGTTGGGGTTGGCGATGAAAACCGTCTTCCCGACGCCGCAATAGGCGTCCACGTCGACGGTAAAATCGCCGCGCAGGGGGATTTCCGTATAGGGCACCCGGTTGAGCGAGGCAAACACGGGATAAAAGCCGTAGGTGATGTTCGGGAACACCGCGCCGCAGGTCTCGTCACAAAACGCCATGAACGCGAAATTGAGCACCTCGTCGGACCCGTTGACGAAAACCACCTCGTCGGGCTCCAGGCCGAAGACGGCGCAGAACTTCTTCATGAGCGCGCGGCACTCCGGGTCGGAGTAGAGCTGGACACGCCGCGCCGCCTCAGCCGCCGCCGCGACCGCTTTGGGGGACGGCGGAAAGGGCGATTCGTTGGTGTTGAGCTTGACGTACTTCGTATCCTGCGGCTGCTCGCCGGGGGTATAGGGCGTCAGGCTGCTGTATTTTTCACTGAAAAAGCGGCTCATGTGGTCTCCTCAGTTTCAAATCGGATCGTCGCGCTGCGGGCGTGGGCGGTCAGCCCCTCCTTGCGGGCAAAGGCGTCGATATCGGCGGCGACGGTATGCAGCGCGTCGCGCGTATAGTAAAGAAACTGGGTCTTTTTGACAAAATCGTCCACGCCCAGCGCGCCGGAAAAGCGTGCCGCGCCCATGGTCGGCAGCGTGTGGTTGGGTCCCGCCATGTAGTCGCCCAGCGCCTCCGGCGTGTGCCGCCCCAGAAAAACGCTGCCCGCGTGCTTCACCCTGCCAAGCCAGGCGAAGGGCTCGTCCACGCAGAGCTCCAGATGCTCCGGCGCGATTTCGTTGGCAATGTCGAGAGCGGCGGACAGATCGTCCGCGACGATGATTTTGCCGTTGCCGTCGATGGACGCGCGGGCGATGGGCTCGCGCGGGAGAAGCGGGAGCTGCCGCTCCAATTCCGCCTGCACCGCCTCGGCGAAAGCCTGAGAATCCGTGACCAGCACCGACGCGGCAAGCACGTCGTGCTCCGCCTGCGCCAGCATATCCGCCGCAATGTGACGGGGGTCGCTCTTGCCGTCGGAGACGATGAGCACCTCGCTCGGTCCAGCGATCAGGTCGATGGCGACCGCGCCGAAAACCTGGCGCTTCGCCTCGGCGACAAACGCGCCGCCGGGACCGACGATCTTGTCCACCCTGGGCACGGTCTCGGTGCCGTAGGCAAGCGCGGCGACCGCCTGCGCACCGCCGATTTTGAACACGCGGTCCACGCCGGCGACGCGCGCCGCCGCGAGAATCGCGGGATCAACGCTGCCATCCGGCTTCGGGGGCGTGACGAGCACCAGCTCCGGCACGCCCGCGAGCTTGGCGGGAATGGCGTCCATCAGCACGGTGGACGCAAGCGGCGTCCTGCCGCCGGGGACGCAGAGCCCCACGCGCTCGATGGGCAGCACCCGCTGTCCGAGCACGGTCCCGTCCCCGTCGAGCACAAAGCCGCCGCGCTTCTGCCGCTCATGAAAGGCACGGATGTTCGCCGCCGCGCGCTCGAGCACCCGCAGGAAGCCCGGCTCGAGCTCCGCCGTCGCCGCGTCCAGCTCCGCGCGGCTGACCTCCAGCGCGTCCAGCTTCGCGCGGTCATAGCGCGCGGCGTAGTCCAGTAGGGCGCGGTCGCCGCCGCTTCGGACGCCGGCGATGATGTCCGCAACGGCGCGGCTCACGTCCTCGGACACGCCACGCCGCAAAAGCAGCTCGCTGTTCGGCGTTTCGCCGTATTTCATGATGCGGATCATGCGCCGCCCTCCGTTCCCTTGGACAACTCCCGCACGAGGCGTTCGATGGAAGCCGTCTTGAATTTAAAGTTCGCCCGATTCGCAATCAGGCGCGCGCTGACGGGCACGATGGTCTCGACGACCTCCAGATGGTTCTCGCGCAGGGTCGTCCCCGTCTCCACGATGTCCACGATCACGTCGGACAGGCCGAGGATCGGCGCAAGCTCGATGGAGCCGTTGAGATGGATGATGTCGATGTTCCGTCCGACGGAGTGATAATACTGCTTGGCGATGTGGGTGAACTTCGTCGCCACGCGCAGGGTGTACTGCGTGTTGTCCCGCCAGCCCGCCTGAGCGGCGACTGCCACGCGGCACTTTCCCAGTCCGAGGTCGAGCAGCTCGTAGACCTTCGGCTCGTACTCGAGCAGGATGTCCTTCCCCGCCACGCCCACGTCCGCCGCACCGCGCTCAACGTAAATCGCCACGTCCGAAGGCTTGACCCAGAAGTAGCTCACGTCCGCCGCCTCGTTCGTGAAAATCAGCTTACGGCTGTCCTCCCGGATGGACGGGCAGGGAAAGCCCGCGCGTGCAAACGCCTCGTAGACCTGTTCGCCCAAGCGTCCCTTGGGCAGCGCGATATTAAGCATCTTGAAACACCACCCCGCCGTTATTGGTGCCGCCGATCCGTTCCAGCCGGTCGAGGTACACCGCAAAGCCGATCGCCCTGGACCGCCTGCCCATCTTGCGCATCAGCCGGTCATACTGGCCGCCGGTCAGCACGCTGTCCGGCAGCCCCTCCACAAAGCCCTAGAACAGGACGCCGTTGTAATAGCTCATGTTGCTGACGGCGGAGAAATCCAGCGTCACGCGGTCGGCAAAGCCGCCGTCGCGCAGAGGCGCGAGCACAGCGTCCAGCGCCGCGAGCTCCGCGTCCAGGCCCTTGCCCGCGCAAAGAGCGCGCAGCTTGGGCAGCACCGCGTCCGCTGGGCCATAGAGGCGCATCAGCGCAAGCAGCGCCTCGGCGTCCGCCGCAGGCGCGCCCGCCTCGCGGCAGAGCGCCGCGACGCCCGCAACGTTCTTCCCGGCGACGCGTCGGAGCGCTTCGACGCGCGCCTTTGGGTCCTTGAGCGCGGCGTCCAGCAGCTTCGTCAGAATGTCCAGATGCGACAGCTCGAGCACATAGGACGAGGCGACCAGCGCAAGGCTCTTCGCAGCGAGCAGAAGCACCTCGCCGACGCAAGCCTCGTCCACCCGGCCGACGCATTCCAGACCCACCTGCATGATCCCGTGGAAGGAACCCGCGCCCTTGGAGACGCGGTAAACGGTCTCGTTGTAGCAGAGCTTTTGCAGAACGTCCGGCTCGTCGCGCAGGTACTTGATGACGGAGAGCGTCACGTCCGGCTTGAGCGCCAGCAGCTTTCCGTCCATATCCGTAAACGTGATGACGTGCTCGGAGACCAGAAAATCCTTGTTCTGCGCGTACAGATCGTATTTTTCAAACTTCTCCATCCGGAAGCGCGCGTAGCCGCTGCGCTGGTAGAGCGAACGCAGCGCAAGGGTGATCCTCTCGGAATCATCCAGCACGAAATCGTCCAGTTTCATTCCTCCGTCCTCCGAACCCTTCACTTTACTATGGTAATACAAATCTTACGATAGCGCGGGGCGGGGGCAAAGTCAACGAGCCTTTTCCTTCTTCCGGAGATTTCATCTGTTGGCACAAGCGTTCGTGCCATTTGCCGCCGCTTTTTATTCATTTTTTCAATATGTCTGATTCATCCGCCGCGCGTTTCCGGCGGGCGCGCCGAAAAGATTCCGTCGGCTTTTGTCAAATCCCATCTTGTCTGTTTTCTGATTTGTGTTATAATCATCTTATCATTTCATTGCTTTGCAGAAGGGAGGAACGGTTGAATGGAAGACAGCAGCTTTCAGAAGGTGCTCTCCCCGCTGGAGGCGTGGTCGTTTTCCTACGGGTGTCTTCTGGGCTGGGGCGCGTTTGCCATGCCGCTGACGGTTTTTCTGCCGCAGTCCGGCCTGGCGGGGTCGCTGACGGGTCTCGCCGTCGGCGCGGTCTTCATCACGGTCATCGCCCTGAACTACCACTATCTTACCATGCAGTGTGAGGATACCGGCGGCATCTTCTCCCTGCTCTACCACTCGATGGGCCTTTCTCACGCCTTTGCCGCCTCGTGGGGCATCAGCTTTGCGCACCTGCTCATCATCCCGCTCAACGCGCGGGCGCTTGCGAACCTGTCCCACGCGCTGCTGCTGGAATACGCAGGCATTGAGCCGTCCCTGCGCATTCTCGGGCTGCGCGTCCCGCTGGTCGATCTGGCGGTCATCGTCGCCGCGATGGTTTGCGGCGCCCGCATCAACTCCCGCGGCATCAAGACCGCCGCCCGTGTACAGACCGTCTGCGCGCTGATCCTCGCGGGCGGCATCGCGCTGATGTTCGGCATGATGCTCTTCTCCGGCGTGGACGTGCGCGCCGGGCTGACGTCCTCCCGCGTGCCAGGCGCCGGTCCCCTGCGCAGCTTTATGCTGACGTTCATCATGGTGCCGTGGGCGTTCGTCGGCTTCGATTCCCTGTCCGCGCTGTCGAACGAGACGAGCTTCTCCAAGAAAAAGCTGGGGCGGCTCATGGTTCTCGCGGTTGCCGTCGGCGCCTTCGGCTACATGGCCGGCGTGGTCATTACGGCGCTGGGCGCGCCGACGGACTGGCTCTCCGGCGTCAGTCATCCCGGCACGGGGTTGGACGGCATCGCCGTCCTCGCCTCGCTGCGGCGCCGCTTCGGCGCACCGGGTATGCTCATCGCGCTCGTCACGTTGCTGTGCGGCATCGCCACGGGCATCATCGGCAGCATTGCCAACGTCAGCCGCCTGTACCATACGATGGCGTGCAAGGGCTGTCTGTTCAGCTCCCTGAGCAGGAAGAACGACCGAAATGTCCCGTTCCGGTCCGTCCGGTTCGCGGTGGTCTGCTCCATCGTCCTTGTGCTGCTCTCCGACACCTTCAACACGATGGAGATGGTCGCCTCCATCTGCACCGCTTTCGGCTACGGTTACTGCTCCTGCGGCGCGATGCGCGCCGCCGCGAAGCAGCGCGACAGCGTTCACACGGCGCTGGGCGCGGTGGGACTCGCCGTGTGCGCGCTGTGGCTGGTGTTCCTTACCGTCCCCATTTTGGGCACGGTGGAGCTTACTGACTGGCGAATGTATTCCAGCCTCGCGGCGTGGGTCTTCTTCGGCATCGCGGGCTACATCGTCACCAGACGCGACTTCGATGAGGTTCTCAACAACTGATGTGAAAGGAGGTCTGAGCCATGCACCGACGCGGAGACGACAACGCGCTCAGACATTTGGATTTCCACTGCATCGACCTGCTCGTCATGCAGCTGGGCTGTATGCTCTTTTTCTGGTCGACTCAGCACGGCGGGCTGATTTACCTCGACCCGGACTACCGTATGCTGTCAATCACGCTGCTGGTCGGCCAGTTCTCGCTTGGCCTGTTCTCGGACTGCAATCACGGCATCCTCACGCGCGACGCCTATGACGAATTTTTCAGCCTGCTGCTCTACACCTTTGAGCTGTTTCTCGTCTGCGGACTGTTCCTCCTGCTCGCGCGCGTCCGCGTCCGGCTGAGCGATTTGCTGGTCGCGCTGCTGTTCTTTTTTGACCTCTCCTTCTTCAGTCGGCAGCTGAACAAGCACCTGCACCGGCTGTATGACCGGGAACGGCGGAAGGTGGTGGTCGTCACCTCCAGCGATCAGGTGCGCCGCGCGCTGCGCCGGATCAACAGCAGCAAGTCGAACGTCGATCACGAGGTCATCGCCGTCTGCGTCACCGACGATTGTTCGCTCTCCCGGTTCGACGATCTGGACTTCCCCGTCTACCGCACAGACGATCCGGATGTGACGGAAAAAGTGACCCGCATGTGGATCGACGACGCATTCTTCCTCGCCACCGAGCGCACCGGCTACCTCAGCACGATGATGGAGGATTTCATGGCCATGGGCATCACCGTGCACTACAGCCTCTCCGTGCTCAACGACTTCGCCTCCGCCAGCACCGACGTGCAGAGCCTCGGCGACTACAAGGTCATCACCAACTCCGCCCACTTCATCAGCTACCGCGCCGAGTTCGCCAAGCGCGCGCTGGACATCTGCGGCGGGCTCGTCGGCGTGCTGGGAACGGCGGTGCTGTTCCTCTTCGTCGCACCTGCCATCTACATCAAATCCCCCGGTCCGATCTTCTTCAAGCAAAAGCGCGTCGGCATGAACGGCAAGCTGTTCGATATGTACAAGTTTCGCAGCATGTACATGGACGCGGAGAAGCGCAAGGCGGAGCTGATGGCGAAGAACAAGGTGCAGGACGGCATGATGTTCAAGATGGACGACGACCCGCGCATCATCGGCAGCGAGAAGAAGGGAAAGGATGGCAAGCCAAAGGGCATCGGCAACTTCATCCGCAACACCAGCATCGACGAGTTTCCCCAGTTTTTCAACGTGCTCAAGGGCGACATGAGCCTTGTGGGCACACGCCCGCCCACCGTCGACGAATGGAACAAGTACGCCCTGCACCATCGCGCGCGCATGGCGGTCAAGCCCGGCATCACGGGCATGTGGCAGATCAGCGGCCGCAGCGAGATCACCGACTTTGAGGAGGTCGTGCAGCTCGACCGGAAATACCTCGAAAACTGGTCGGTCATGCTCGACATCCGCATTCTGCTGCGCACGGTCATGGTGGTCCTGCGAGGCGAAGGCGCGTCGTAAGCTCTCCCATACAGCAGCCGCCCGGGGCGAATCGCCCCGGGCGGCTCAAATCGGGCGTGTCGCAGAATGAACAGTTCTGCGGCACGCCCTTTCTTTCAATTGTCTCAATATTTTATCACTCGCCCGGATCCAGCGGCAAATAGGTAAAGCAGCAGTAGCCGGAGTGGAGGACCTGATTCGCCGTGACGTGGTAGACCATGCCCGTGGGCGCAAAGCGGAAGCGGTCGATCACCGTCTCCCCGCCCAGCGAGGCGCGCCCCGCCAGCTCGTACCAGCGCTCCCCCAGCGTGGGAAAGAGCTCGCGAACGCTGCGCCCGAGCAGCCGGGACAGGGTCAGGCCGCTGTTCTTCTCGAAAATGCGATTCGCGTAGAACAGCACCGCGTCGGTGACGATGCCCTCCGAGTCGCTGACGGTCTTGTAGACCGCGAACGGGATGGGCAGATCGTCGTAGAGGCGAAACAGCTCCGTGGCGCGGCTCATACGGCTCTCCAGGGAGGCATTGTCGTCGTGATCCGCCAGCAGGCTGTTTTCCGCCATCATCTCCTGCACGTTCACGTCCTCCGCCTCCGAGAAAACCGCATAGCCCACCGACAGGTAAACCGTCACGGGGACCCCGTCCACCTCGTGCAGCGCGGCGGCTACCGCCTTGATGCGCGCATACAGCGCACGCGCGTCGCCCTTGCCCACAACCTGACTGAGCATGACGAAGTGCTGCCCGACATAGCGCCCCAAGGCGCAGGTCCTGCCAAATTCCTGCTTGAGCGCGAGGCCGAGGGCAACCAACAGCCTGTCGCCGAAGGAAAAACCATGCTGGCTGACGAAATCGCCGAAATCGTCCACGGTGATGTGGACGCGCACATAGTCCGTGCCGCGCAGATAGTATTCGTCACGGAAGGCGGCGGTCTCCTCGAACAGCCCGCGCTCATTGAGCAGCCCCGTCATCAGGTCGCGCCGCGCGGTTTCCTTGTTGCGGCTGTCGTGCTCGTCGAGGTAGTCCCGGTCGATGAAGTAGCCAATCAGGCCCTGTATCTCGCCGTTTTCGTCGTAAAACGGCGTCTTGTTGGCGAGGATGTCCCGGTTCTCGCCCCGGCTGATGCAGCTGCCCGGCATATTGCGCACCACCGCGCCCTCGTGGATGACCAGATACTCGTCGTCCCTATACTTGTCCGGGTGGACGTGCCAGCCGACCTCCTCGTCGTTCTTGCCGTAGATGTCGGCGAGGGAGGAGAACTCGTAGTAGTCAAGAAATGCCTTGCTCGCGCCGAGAAAGCGCCGCTCCTTATCCTTCCAGAAAAGATTGATGATGTCGGACTGCACCAACGCCTTCCAGAGCTGCTCCGGCTTGATTGCCGCGTCCAGGCTGCTGTGCAGGCAGCCGGACGGCTCGCCGTGCTCCTCCATGAAGTGCAGCAGGTCCCTGTGAATGTTGCGCACGAGGAGCAGAAAACGCCGCTCCCGCACCCGCAGCACGGTGTACTGCTTCCATGCGTACTGCCCGTGGCGCGTGCCGGAACGCAGGCAGGCGGTGACAAAGGGCAGCTCCGCCTCGCGCAGCCGCCGATCAATGGTGTCGCTGTCCACCAGCGCGCGGAAAACCTCCCAATCCTCCGGAAAGACCCACCTCCGGGCGTATTCCTCCGTCAGGGCGCGCAGGCCCGTGCGGCCGGAGACCAGGTTGGCGTGCGTCTTCACATACAGCGGCTCGAGGCTGTCCCGGTCAAGGTCGACGAGCGTGATGCGCTCGAACAGCGTGAGAATATGCCTGACGTTTTCATCCAGGCGGTCAACGCGCACCGCCCTCTTGCTTCTGGACAGGTTGAGCAGCCGGATAAGAATGCAGTAGCGATCCCCCATCCGGGCGACACGCTTCGTGCGGAGCTCGTAATACTCCTCCTTAAAGACAAAGAGCATTCTTCCCCGCTCGTCGGTTCCGGTATCGTCCAGCAGGCTGCGGAGATGCTCCGTCAGCAGGGAGATCGGCTTGCGCACGCCCAGGGCGTCCGGTTCAAAGTAAGCCGCGAGATGTGTGTCGCGGGCGGTTTCCTCAAACGCGGCGTTGCAGAACAGGACGCTGAAGCTGTCCGCGTCCATCTCCGCCAGCGCCAGCGGAATGCTGTTGAACTGGCGCGCAGAGGTCAGGCTGTCCCGCTCCTGCCGCGAGAGGAAGGGCGCGGCGCTGAGCAGGTTCACGCGCCCGATATCGTCGTAATACCTGCGCTCCGCCGGGCGCTCGATCTCGATGCCCTTCGCACGCATTGCGCTCAGGGAATCCTCATACGGGAGCGGCTTGCCAAACAGAAAGCCCTGCACCTTCTCACATCCGATGTTGCGCAGGAACCGGAACTGCTCCTCCGTCTCCACGCCCTCGGCCAGCGTGTGGATGTCGATGTCCTTTGCCATCTGGACCACGGCGGCAAGGATGCGCCGCGAACGCTGGGAAAAGGAGCTGAGGAACTGCATGTCCAGCTTCAACTCGTCGAACCGGTAATCCTTGAGCGCGTTGAGGCTGGAATAGGCGCTGCCGAAATCGTCCATCCAGACCTGATAGCCGGAGAGCTGGAAGCGTTCCACAACGCTGCGCATTTGCTCCTCCCGCTCTGCCATCACGCTTTCTGTGATCTCGATGTACAAATAATCGTGCGGAACATGGTGCTCGCGCGCCATACCGTCCACCGCCGTGAAGATGTCGCAGAGGCGGAAATCCTGCCGCGAGAGGTTGACGGACACCGGGATCGGTATCCCGCCCGCGTCCACGCAGCGGCGCAGGCGCTCGCAGACCTGCCGGATGACGCACTGATCCACCAGATGGATCAGGTCCTCCCGCTCCAGCAGCGGGACGAACTCGTCCGGACTGATGACGCCGCGCTCCGGATCCACCCAGCGCGCCAGCGCCTCAAAGCTGCACAGCTTCCCGGAGATGGTACGAATGACCGGCTGATAGAAGGGCTGGATGTGCCGTTGCTCGATCGCCGTCTGAAAATGCGTGAGGACAAAGGCTTCCAGATCGTTATACATGGTCGGTCCGCTCCTTCCCCGGGGGGCGCCGAGCGTTCTGTCCGCGTTCAGCGTTTCCCTTGCTTTGGCAGATGATGCTGTTTTCCCGTTATACTGTTCTCTCGCGGAAACCAGATATAGATTTGCCATTTTTAATCGTATACTGTATTATTTTAACATATCTGCCTCCCGCTTGCAACCGATATCACTTTTTTCGCGACAGGAAAAGCACGGCCTCCGATTCGGAAGCCGTGCTTTTTTGGGATAGGTGCTTCAGGTCACACGCCGTATTTCTCGCAGAAGCGCATCAGCATGGTCGCCACCTCGGCACGGGTCGCGTTGTCCTTCGGGGCGAGCAGCAGCTCCCTGCCCTTGCCCGTAATGATCTGTGCGCTGTTCGCCCAGACCAGCGATCCAATCGCCCAGTCGGAGGCTTTGTTCGCGTCACTGAACAATGAGAGAGTGGAGCCCGCCGACACGCTCACATCCAGCTTCTTATACTGGGCGTAGCGATTGAGGATCGTGGCAAGCTGCTCGCGCGTCACGTTGTCCATGGGACCGAAGGTTTTTTCGCTGTAGCCGACAACGATGCCGTTCGCCGCCGCCCACGCAATGGCGTCCGTGTACCACTTTCCGGCGGAAACGTCGCTGAACGCAGCCGCAGCGGAGCCGGTGGGCGAGCCCTCCATGCGGTAAAGCATGGTGACGATCATGCCGCGCGTGGTGGGATCGTTGGGGGCGAACCGCTTCAAGCTGACGCCGTTCATCACGCCCCTGCTCAGCGCCCAGTGAACACCGTCGTGATACCAGCCGGTGGGACTCGCGTCGGTGAATACGCTGATGGGGCAGCTTTTATCCCTGAGGCAGGCTGCGACGACGGACGCCCCTCCTCCGGTTCTGGAGACGATCGGCTCTACGCTGACCGCCGTGGCGGGCATGGTGAAGCTGAACTTGCCGCCGGATTCAGACGTAACCGCGACGTTGTTGCCGTTCGCGTCCAGCACGCGAAGTCCCGTCGCCGTGTAGCCAGACGCAGGCGTGACCGTGACCGTAACCTTGTCGCCCTGCTTCGCGCTGGTGGCGCTGGCGCTTACCTGCGCGTTCTCTGTGCTCGCGGGAAGCGTGATGCTGTTGGTCGCTGTGGACGATCCGCCGCTGCCGGAACCGCTGCCGCTTCCGCTGCCTGAGCCGCTGCCGCTGCCCGAGCCGCTGCCGCCGCCGATGGTCACGACGCCGCCCGCAGCGGTCATTTGCAGGGACGCGAGGTCCCAGTTGTTCGCCTCAACAAAGCGCAGCGAAACGTCCGCCGTGCCGGTCGCTCCGGACTTGACGTTAAATTTCAGCGTGGCGAGCACCCCGTCGCCGGTGACGTTTCCGTTGCTCTTGTCCCACAGCAGGTTGACCTTGCCGTTCGAGAGCTCGTATTTGTTGAAGTTCACGTCAAAGGCGCCATTCTCCGCACCGGCAAGCTCCAGCTTGTCCTGATCGAAGCTGACCTCCACCTTGAGAAGGGCAAAACCGGGATTGCCCTGCATGGAAACGTCAACGGAAGCGCTCTCCCCCGCCTTGGCAGTGACGGACGACGCCGTGATGCCTGCGGCGGCGTTCACCGGGAGCATCAGGCTCAGGGACAGCGCGAATGCCAGCAGCAGGGACATGGTACGATGTAACTTGTTCATTTCCTATTCCTCTCCTATTCCTCCGCCCAGTAGTTTATCGTGTTCGCTCCGGGCAAGGGTTCCCTTGCCCGGAGGCGCCCGACTCAGATGGTTCTGTTTTGGATCGCTTTACACGGGGGTGGTCGCAAAGTAGCGGTGCAGCGCGGTCAGGTCGAGTCCGGTGTACGCGCCGTCGCCGTTCACATCGCCGCCCGGGAAGATCTCAACGCCCTCGCCGTTCATGCCAATGTAGTTGCGCAGGCGCACCAGGTCGCCGGCGGCAACCGTCCCGTCGCCGTTGGCGTCGCCGACGATGAAGCCGCGGGTGGAGAAGACGGCGCCCATGCCGTACTCCTCCTCATTCATACCGGCGGAGGTTCGGACCTGCGCGCGAACCGACAGGTCGGGATAACCGCCGAAGGTCATGAAGCTCAGACGGATGGTCTTTGTGGTACCGGCGGGTATATCCTCGTTGATGACGAGATTCATGTCGCCCGGCATCCACTCAACGCCCTCGACCGACTCGAGGTACACATCGTCGCCATAGTCCAGACGGATGACCGCAGCGCCGATGTCCTCTACCGCGTTGACGTTCATCTCAACCGTCATGCAGCCGACACTGCCGCCCGCGACGGGCTTGAGCTCGAGCTCCGCAGCGTCCTCTCTGGTCGTGACGAAAACGGCGTCGGGAGAGGTGAACTCCGCGTCCTTCGCGCCGTCGCCGAAGAGGAAGAAGCCGCGCTCGGTAATCTGTCCGCGCTCGGGGAACGGGTTCTCGTGGGTGGCGAGCCACTCGTCGTTGAGCTTGAAGAGGTCGGTCCTGGAGTCGGCGGTAATCGGCTCCACGCTATCGTACTCGCCGTCCACAAGGGCGAGGTTGACGCAGAGGTACGCGATTTCATCGGTGTCCTCCGCGAAACGGGCGGAGAAGAAATCGTCGGGGTCCATGCCCGCCGGAACGGACAGGTCCAGAATTTCGCCGCCCAGATCAAGGCCGAACGCAAAGCTCTCGCCGCCGCCCTCCACCAGTCCGCGCCACTTTTCGTCGCTCATCCCGTCGGGCTTGGCGACCTTGAACTCAAGGCGCATCGGAAGCACGAAGGTGTTGGCGAGGAAGTCCGCGTTGTCCAGCTCCAGGTAGCAGCCGCCGGAAGCGTGGCCAAGCTCGTACTGCGCCTGGTTGTAGGACGAGTTGCCGCGCTGCTTCCACATCGGGATGTTGAAGCTGGTCGCGCCCAGCAGCTGACGCCCGTCGAGCTGCTCGGCGGTGACGACGCCGCTTGCATCCTGGTAGGTGGCCACGGTCACGTCAAGCAGGTCGAGGTCGGCGCGGTCGGCGTTGCAGCCGGGGATGTCCGCCCACATATACTGCGCGCCCGCCTCGCCGGTGTAACGCGCCATTTCGAGCATACCGTCCGCCATCATCTTGGTCATCTCAATGATGGAGGAGACGCTGATGCGCTCGTTGGCGGTGTGCCACCAGCGCTCGTTGCCGGGGATGACCGCGCCAAACGCCGTCATCTTATTGACAAAGTTGGACGCGAGCGTTCCGCCCGTCGTACCGACCGGGTAAGACAGGTCGATCAGACCGTAAACGTCGGCAAACTCCTCCGGGTTGAAGTGCATGGAGGCAAGATAGCTCTCCATCTGCATTGCGGTGAGCAGATTGTCGCGGGAGAGGTAAAGCGTCGGATCCGAATACCTGGGGACTGCGGCGGACAGAGAAAGCCCCTTGCTCGTAAACGCCTCGACGACGATGGGCATGACCTCCGCATAATCGTCGCCGTCGGCGAAGAGGTAGCGCACCTGCATCGGGATGCTGAGAAGCCCGCTCTCGGTGTCGAAGAAGCTCATCAGCGTCTCCTTGTTGATGCCGCCCATGAGCGCGAATGTCAGGTTCGCCGCGCCGTCGCGCGGGTCGCGCAGCAGCGCCTCGGGGATGCCCATGTACTTGCCGATGTACGCCTCGCCCTCCACGCAGTTCCGGAAGAAAAGGTCGCAGATGGCGGCGGCAAAGTCCCTGAGCCTGAGCTCGCTGCCCACTTCGTCCAAACCGGTCTTGATGAGATACATGCCCCAGACGATGGCGTTTTTCCCGTACATGGGCATGGGATACTCCATCGCCACGTCGGTGTTGATTTCAAGGACGAGATTGCCGTCGTCGTCCGTGGAGAAGGCGACCTTGGGGGTCGTGCCCTCCTCGGCGGGCAGCCAGCCGCGCTCGGTCGCGGCGGCGAGCACCGCGCTCGTAAAGGCGTCGGTATTGTGCCCGTCGGTCTTCAGGGTGAACACCGCGCGGGAGGCAATCTGCGTGGCGCTGCCGTAGACGATGTCCTTCAGGGTGGGATCGCCCTCGCGCAGCGTAACGTTCGCCTCAGCGGAGAGCAGGGAGTACGCCTTGCCCGCGTCGTCGCTCAGGCTGAACTGCACATTGGGCGTCCACGCTCTGGTGTTGCCGACGACCACAGGGAAACGGGAGTCGGAGGTGTAGCCGGCGATCGGCGTCTCCTGACGGTCGAGGGACTTGTAGCACCAGTTGTCATAGAAGCTGGGGTTTGAGGTATAGTACGGAATGTCCATGTACCTGAGGGTGTTCGCCGCGCTGGGGACGCCGGGGTTTCCGTCCTCAAAGCAGCCCATGACGATGCGGACACGGCGGTCAAGATGCACGCCGGAATCCATCAGCGCCTTGGCGGCAAACAGGGTGGCGAGGGTCGGGCCGCTGTCGTCCTGCACGCCGGCGCCGTAGAGCCAGCCGTCCTTGACGTAGGGGGCGTGATAGGCGCCCTCCGCGCCCAGCTCGCCCGCGCCGTTGCGCCAGCGCGCAAGCTGAGCGGCGGAAATGGAACCGGTCGGGGAATCGAGGTGGCTCAGCGCCATGACCATTTCCGGCGCGTCGGGATCGCCGATCTCGACGTAGATGTACTTATCGTCGTGCGGGTGGACGATGACCTCAAAGCCCAGCGCCTCGCACAGCTCCATCACGCTGTCGAGCTTGGCGACCTTGCGGGAGCGCTCGAAGCGGTTGACCTCCTCATCGGGGCAGTCAAACGGATATTCCGTCGGAATGGTCAGTCCGCTGCGGCCCTGGGAGATCGAGTCAAAGCTGGACCCGGTCGCCAGCGCGCCGATGAGGGAATGGGGATCATACGTCCCGTCGCCGACGACCATGTCGCCGACGTCGCCGGCAAGCTCGTCCACAATGGCGTGGATTTTGGCGCGCTCCTTGTCCGTGACCCTCGTTTCATAGGTCACTTCGGGAACAAAACGCCCTTCATCCTCTAAAAAAGAGGCGTTCACAGGGACGAAAAACGCGAGGATCATGCTCAGCGAAAGAGCATAAGACAGCAGTTTTTTATTTGTTCCTCCAATTCTTTCTTCTCATGGTTGCTTGTGTGGAAACGCGCGCAAACCTCGATACGCCCCCCTCCCTCTGGCTGCGGAAGCACCTTGAAAAAAGCGGAGCACTCCCGCACACTATGATTTCTAAGAATAGGACGAAGCGGATGATTTGTCAATAAACAAAACCAAATTGTTTGTTGTATTGATCCAAAACCCGGCGCGATCGCCGCAGAAAAACTCAGCACAATGCACAAAACCATGACCGCCGGCAAAATGCGCCGACAGGCGCGCCCGGATCGGCGGCGGGGCGTCGGAACGCTCCTCTTCCGAATATAGCATCCCTCAGTCCGTTATCGGCTCGAAGACGAGGTTCTCCTGCTCGGACCGGTCGCCGTGCCAGGCGAAGGTACCGTCCTCGCGGAACTGTACGGAGCCCGTGCCGTTCTCGTAAACGACGGTCTCGCCGGTCACTTCCCCGTCCTCTCCGTAGGCGACGGTGCGCAAGACGCAGTCGCTGTACGCGACCGTCAGCGTATCCGGGTCAAAGAAGCCGGTAAAGTCCCATCGGGAGGACTCCCGCGCGCCGCCGTCCCGCTCGACGACGAACAGCGCGTCCGTATTGCCGAAGGTATCTACAACGGCGCGCGCCCCGTCAGAGCGGTATTCGCCCGTATAGGGCTTGACGGGATTGTCGTCGTCACGGAAGAACGCGGCGTTCTCCGTCTCATAGGTAAAGGTCGTGCCGTTTTCAATGAGCGGCCACGTCGAGTCGGTAAAGGTGACGATCAGCTCCTCGAAGCCCCGGTCGATCACGCCGGAGATCGGGTTGCCGTTGGCGTCCGTCGCGGTGAAGCGGAGGCTGTCGTCCTCCACCCGACCCACGCCGTCGTCCAGCACGGTCAGGCGGAAGATGCTCAGCTTGACGGAATAGGTCCCGTCGTCCTGCCGCTCGATCCAAAGCGCCTCCTCCCCAACATCCGGGTCGAGGTACGCGCCGGAGTATTCATCGCTCTCGAAGACGGCGACGTAGTCCGCGCTCTCGTCCAGCAGGACGGTGATCTGCGGCTCGTCGGAATAGTCCGCGCCGTCCTTCGTCCACTTGATGAAGTAGCTGCCCTCGTCCGGCCACGCGAAGAACGTGTACGCGGCCGGTTCCGCCAGATTGATCTGCGACGACTGATAGGGGCGGTCGTAATCGACCTCGGGCAACTCCTCGCCCTCGGCATAGTCGATATTGCCCCTGCCATCGACGTTGACGGAGACGAAAATGGTCGCCTCCGGCACATCGTACACCTTGAAGTGGTATGTCTCGCCGCCCTCAACGGTCAGCAGGACGCCGTCCTCGCCCTCCTCGGAGACGGTGACGACGAACTCGCCCGTCTCGTAGTCCGGCATGATGTTGCCGCAGAGGGAGTCGCCCTCCTGCGGGATCGTGTTGCCGTACATCTCCTCGCCCAGCATGGCGCCGACGTACCAGCCATCCGGAAAGCTCTCGTCGTTTTCAAAATAGGTGAGGGAGAGCAGGTTGCCGTCCTCGTCCGTGAAGTACCCCTCACGGCTCCACGGCTCCGGCTCTCCGACCGGCGTCTCCTGTTTGCCGCAGGCGGCAAGGCTCGCCGCCAGCAGCAGCGCCAGAGCCGTGCAAATCCATCTTTTCATATCTGGTCCTCCTTTGTTTTGTCAAGTCATGATGCTTTTGATTCGCGGAACGATATGGGCAAGGCAGTCAAGCGGTTTTTCCGCCTTTACCGCAGCGCTTCGCCATATGCAAAGGCGCCGATCGCCGCCGTAATGGGAACGGAGAGCACAACGCCGATGCTGCTGGATATACCGCTGACGACCTCGTTTGCAAGGTACGCCGAGCTCATGAGCTGGTTGCGGTCGGGCGAGAGCGTGTAGATGTAAAGGATCAGCACGAGTCCGCTGCCGAGAAAGGCAAGAATCAGCGTGTTGGTCATCGTGCCGACCATGTCGCGCCCGATGTTCATGCCGGAGCGGAACAGCGCTCTGCGCCCCAGCGCGGGGTTCGCCGCGTGCACCTCCGCGAGCGCGGAGGTCAGGCTCATGGACACATCCATCACCGCGCCCAGCGCCGCGAGGACGACGCCCGCCGCCAGCAATCCGCTCAGACCAACGGGCGTGCCCGACTTGCGCAGCTGCAACAGCGGCTCCACGTCCGCGCTGCGCAGTCCGTCCACGCGCAGGAGGCGCTGCGCAAGCAGCGCAAACAGCAGCGCAAGCGCCACGCCCGCCACCGTGCCCAGCAGGGCGCAGACGGTTTTCTTCTCCACCCCGCCGAGCAGCGTGAAGCATACCGCCGCAACGTAAACGCACAGCAGAAAGGTCGCGCCCAGCGTCGGCGCGCCCTTGAGCAGGGCGGGAAACAGCAGATAGAAGACGCAGAGCACCGTGAAGCACAGGCCCAGCAGCGACTTCGCCCCCGTTTTGCCGCCGACGAGCACCGTCACCGTCAAAAACGCCGCCAGCACGGCAAGCACTCCCCGGGAGCGGTCGTATTCGTACACAGTGGCGCGGTGGTCGCCGTTGGCGTAGGTGGAGATGACCAGCGTACAGCCGTCGCCCACCGCAAGCGGAACGCCATAGAGCGGAGAGACATAATTGTACGTCAGCATCGTCTCCCCCGCGTACTGCCCGGTTTTGACCGCCACGAGCAGCATCTGCTCGCCCCGGTAGCCGCCGTCCGCCGTGTCGTCTCGCTCAGTGCTGTCGGTGAGGAGCTGCGTCACCGTTCCGTTTTCGTACTCGGCGTAATCCCCCTCCGGAGGCGCCGCGCCGCGCTCCTCCGGAGCGACGAGCGCGCGCAGGGCGATGAACAGCAGCGCCGCCGCCAGCAGCACGGCGAACGTCCTCCGGGACGTCGCGGGGATGGTCATTCTGCTCAAGAGGCCCGCCTCCTTCCCTTTCCCTCCCTACGATGATTCGATTGCGAAACTGCGTTTCGCAATCGGCTCTTCCCTTCCATACGATAACAAGCGCGGTCTCATCTGTCAAGTGCGTGCTACGCAAAATTGCGGCTTGCGCACAAATGTCGTTCATGACGCCGGCGAAGAAAACGCCCGCCGGTTGGATCTGCCGGCATTTTACGCAGGGCATATACTGTACAACGAAGAAATTTTGTATACTTGAATTAAAACCCGGTTTTGTGCTATAGTGTTTTTTGGTGAATTACTACATTATTTGAAAGGAGAGAACCCAGATGAACACCCCACTTCGAAGAAGACTGTTCAGTGTTCTGCTCTCGCTCGTGATGCTCGCGTCGCTTTTGCCGACGTCGATCCTCGCGGCGGGAGAAGACACGGAACCGGGCGCGTCCGCCGGTTTGTCAAGGCTGTCAGAGGCGCCCGCCGACGGAAGCACGGTCTCTATCTACCATCCGAACAGCAAAAAGATGCTTTCGAGCGAAGCAAGCGGGAGCAGGCTCGCGGCCGTTTCCGCCGAACCGTCGGACGGGAGCATCGCGCAGACCGCCGACATGGCGCTGCTCACCGTCGCCGTGACGGAGGGCGTGTACACCTTTGCGCTGGACGGCAAATACCTGACTTCCGGCGCAACGGGCAACGCCCTGTCCTATTCCTCCGAGCTCTCTGATCTGGGCAGATGGAAGCTGGAAGCCCAGGCGGACGGCACATGGTACCTGATGAACGTGGGCGCCAACTATCAGGGCAACTACAATCAGGCGCTGGAATACTACAACGGCTTCACGACCTACGGTGTGAAGGCGGACAACAACGCCTACAAGTTCGACTTCTACGCGCCCGCCGCTGCCGCTGCTGTCGACCCGGTCTCCGGGCTGCGAGACGGCGCGGCCGTCGCCATCTGCAACGACGGAAACGGCAAGGCGCTCACCGCCGCCGCCTCCGGCAGCAAGCTCGTCGGCGCGGACGCCGCGCTCAACGAAAAGGGCGAGCTTACGGGCGAGGGCATCCCGCTCCTCACCGTCGAGGTGGGGGACGGCTACGTCGCGTTCCGTTCCGACGGCAAGTACCTGACCGCCGGGGAGACGGGCAGCTCGCTGACCTTTGCCGAGACGGACAGCGGTCTCGCGCACTGGATCGTCGAGGAAGCGCCCGACGGTTTGTTCTTCCTCAGAAACGCGGCGGCCGCCTACAACGGCAATCCGCAGTATCTGGAATACTACAACGGCTTCACCTCCTACGGCAAGAGCGCCACCGCCAAGCCCGCCGCCTACGCCATGAGCTTCCGTCAGCTCGGCGAGGCTGACGATGCGCCGGCGGCGGAGCCGGTGAACGCCGCCGCCGGCCTCGAGGAGCTGACCGAGGGCGGCACGGTGCTGATCTACAACCCGAGCCGCAAGACCGCGATCAGCGCCAAGCCGAACGGCGACTGGTATCTCAAGGCATCTCCCGTCACGCTTGGGGAGACCGGCGCGCCCGCGTCGTTCACCGCCGATCTGTTGTGGACAATCTCCGTCAGGGACGGGGTCTACACCTTCACCAACGGCGACGCCGTGATCGGCTGCTGGCCCAGCGGCTCCTACGCGGAGCTGACCGTCAACAAGCGCACGGATACCGACGAGGGCTGGAAGCTCACCGCCGCCGACGCAGCCGCGCGCACCTTCTTCCTCGGCGCCGCCGCGCTGCGCGACGAGAACGGAAAGCCCGCCTACATTCAGGGCAACGTCAACAACGGCACCGAGCGCTTCCGGGGCACCTTCACCACGAACCCCAACGACGCCTGCGCCATGCAGTTCTACCTCGTCGATCCCGCGAACGCGGCCGAGGAGGGCGGCATCGAGTGGGACAAGGTGCTCAACAAGGGCGACAGGGTCGTCATCTACAACGACGAGGCGAAGGGCTGCTTCGGCGTCGACTCCGGCGGACTCGGCACCTCGCTGGACAGCGTCCCCACCGAGCTGCGCGGCGGCCTCGCGTATCCGGCAAACGGGGCGTACCTCTTCACCGTCGACGTGGTCAAGGGCTATTACACCTTTGCGGCGGACGGGAAGTATCTCGCCTCCAACGACAAGGAAGCGCTGTTCTTCCAGGAGGAGCCCTCCGCCAACGCGCAGTGGTACCTGACCGGGCGCGACGACGGCTATATCCTCTACAACGCCTCCGCCAACTACAACGGCACGCCGGTCTGCGTCGAGTCCTTCTCCGGCGCGTTCTCCGGCTGGACCTTCAAGGCGGACAGCGCCGGACTGTTCGTGATGCGCTTCCTCCCCATCGCGGCGGACAACGCGCTGCTGGGCGACGCGGTGAACAATGCGCGGGTCGTCTTCACCGGCGCGGAGACCGTTGTGAAAAACGCAGACTACAAGGGCGAGTTCACCCTGGACGATCTGACGCCGCTCGCGAAGATCGCCTCCGTCACCGCCGTGTGCAACGGCGAGCCGGTGGCGCTGGCGCAGGATGGCAAGGACTTTACCTTTACAATTCCCGGCGCCGTGACGGGCGCGTCCTCCGAGCTGGCGCTCTCCGTCGCCGTCTCCTATGCCGAGGGCGGCGGCTACGGCGGCGCGATGGTCGTCGCGGTGAAGGATGTGCCGCTCATCGGCGGCTTCTCCCCCGCCCCGAACAGCGAGACGGGGAAGGACGTCCTCCAGCCGACCATCCGTGCCTCCGTGCAGAACGCGCCGGACGGGTCCGCCGTCGCCATGACCGTCGGCGGCGTCGCGGTCGAGGCGGCGCTTGTCGGCGGCGTCGTGTCCTACACACCCGCCGAGCCGCTCAAGGCGGGACGCACAACCGTCAGCGTCCGCGTGACGCGCGCGGACGGCGTCACCGGCGAGGCTGTGTGGACGTTCACTGTGGGCGAAGCGTCCGAGACGCTGTACTTTGGCCAGCTGCACAGCCACACCGCCGAGTATTCCGACGGCGCGGGCTCGCTGAGCGACGCGCTGAGCTACATCAGCGCGCTGCCCGACAGCGCCAACGTCGATTTCGTCGCCTTCACCGACCACTCCAACTACTTTGACTCCACCGCCAAGGCGAACCCCGAGGGCGCGCTCTACGACATGAGCCTCGCCAGCGAGGAGAGCCGCGCCAAGTGGGAGCGCTACACGACCACGGCGCGCGCCTTCAACGAGGAGCAGGGCGCGGTCGTCGCGCTGCCCGGCTTCGAGATGACATGGTCGGGCGGCCCGGGTCACATCAACACATGGGCGACGCCGGGCATCGTTTCGCGCAACAACACCACCCTCAACAACAAGACCAACGACGCCGGTATGAAGGCGTACTACGCCCTGCTCAGCCAGCCCGAGGGCGAGCAGTCCATCAGCCAGTTCAACCACCCGGGCAAGACCTTCGGCAACTTCTCCGACTTCAACTACTGGGACCCCGTCATCGACAGCCGCGTCTACACGGTTGAGGTCGGCAACGGCGAGGGTCCGATCGGCCAGGGCGGCTACTATCCCAGCTACGAGCAGTACACTATGGCGCTGGACAAGGGCTGGCACATCGCCCCCACCAACAATCAGGACAACCACAAGGGCCGCTGGGGCAACGCCAACGACGCCCGCGACGTGGTGCTGACCGACGATTTCAGCGAACAGGGCATCTATGACGCCATCCGCGCCCTGCGCGTCTACGCCACGGAGGACAAGAACCTCGAGGTCTACTACCACGTCAACGGCCTGCCCATGGGCAGCATCATCAATGACGTCCCCGAGGAGCTGGAGCTGAGCGTACAGGTCTCCGATCCCGACCACAGCGACGCCATTGCCAAGGTCGAGGTCATCGTCAATTCCGGCAAGGTCGCCTGCACGTGGGACAACGAGGCGCAGCTCGCCGCCGGCACGCTCAGCGCAAAGCTCGCCCCGGACTACAGCTACTACTACATCCGCGTCACCGAAACGGACGGCGACATCGCCGTCACCGCGCCGGTCTGGGTGGGCGAAACGCTCAAGCTCGGCATCTCCGCCTTCACCTGCGGCACGGCGATGCCCGTCACCGACGAGGAGCTGACGCTCACGGCTACGCTGTTCAACAGCGAGGCCGCCGACGCGACCGTCAAGAGCGTGGTCTACACCGCCAACGGCGGCTCCGTCATCGGTACGGACACTGCGGCCTACACCGTGCCCGCCTCCGGCATGACCGACGTCACCTTCCGCTATACGCCGACGCTCGGCAAGGTGATGACCGTCACCGCAACCGTTGTCCTCGAACAGAACGGCAAGGAGTTCACCTTTACAAAGGATATCGTGCTCGACGTGCAGAACGCCGAGGAGCTGGTCTATGTCGGCATTGACGCCGCGCACTACAACGAGTATGTGGCGGGCAACTACAAGGATTCGATGGGCAACTTCGCCGCCCTTGCAGCGGGCTACGGCGTGCGCACCGTGTACCTTGAGACCTCCCAGGCGCTGATCGACGCCTGCGCGAACGAGAAGTTCGCGGCGCTGATCTTTACCGCGCCCTCCCGCCGTCTCGCCGCGTCTCACACCGACCCGCGCAGCTACAGCGCCGAGGAGCTTGCCGCCGTCGCGGCGTTTAACAAAGCGGGCGGCGCCGTGATCGTGGCGGGCTGGTCGGATTCGTATGAGAATGAATCCAACTCCCAGTCCTTCGTCAACCATCCCGACGCGCTGCACATGGCCGCCGCGCAGAACGAGCTGCTCCGCGCGCTCGGCTCCAGCCTGCGCATTGCGGACGACGCCACCTACGACGACGCGCTCAACGGCGGTCAGGCGTGGCGGCTCTACTTCAGCAGCTACAACATGGACAACCCGCTCATGAACGGCATCGAGGTCGATCCGGAGCACCCGAACGACCGCGCGTACAGCGAGGTGTTCAGCCAGTACGGCGGCGCGTCGATCTACGCTGCGGACGCGGCGGGCAACGCCCTCTCCGCGCTGCCCGGCACGGTCAGCCCGGCGGTCCTCGGTCACGCGGGCACCTACTCCGTGGACGCCGACAAGGACGGGCTCGGCGGCGCGAACGTGCCCAAATACGCCTTTGCCGAGGGTGACGAGCGTCTGCTTGTCACCGCCAGCGAAACGCTGGACGGGCAGGGTCTGATCCTCGTCTCCGGCGCGGCGTTCATGTCCAACTTTGAGGTGCAGGCGGCGGCGTCCAGCGGCGCCTCCGACGCCGATACCCAGAAGAACTATGCCAACTACCGGTTCTGCGAGAATCTGGTCGGAACGCTCCACAAGCCCGTCATCACGCCCATCGCCGCCGTGCAGGCGCAGACGGAGGAGGGCTACAAATATACCATTGAGGGCGTCGTCACCTCCAACGCCTCCGGCTACGACAAGGATACCGCCTTCTTCGACTGCATTTACGTGCAGGACGACACCGCCGGTATCTGCTGCTTCCCGGTCGCGGGCAGCTTCCAGATCGGCGACGTGGTGCGCGTAAGCGGCTACACCGACTTCTATCAGGGTGAGGCGGAGCTTCAGGTGCAGTCCATCGCCAAGGTCGGCAAGGCGGAGCCCGTCGAACCGGCGGTCGTGTCCGCAGCGCAGATCAACGACCGCAGCGTCCAGGGCACGCTCGTGACCGTCAGCGGCAAGGTCGTGCGCTTTGAGGAGTCCAACGGACTGATCCAGACCGTTATGGTGGAGGACGTCGACGGCGGGCTCGCCCGTGTGTTCATCGACGGCTACATCACCACCGGGCATGAGGTCGAGGGGCTCTCCGTCGGCTGCCTTGTCACCGCCACGGGCCTCGCCTCCTACGACGACACCTTCAACGCTCCCGAGGGCCCCTTCCCGCGTGTCCGCGTCCGTGACCGCGCCGACGTGGTCTGCTCCCCCGCTTCCGCCGAATCGGAGACTGACGGCGTCGCCCTCCGGGTCGGCGCGGCCAGGCCGACCGCCGTAAACACGCTTGCGGTTCAGGTTGAGGTCGAGGCGCTCCGCGACCTCGGCGCCGCCGTGATCGGTCTGGCGTACAGCGGCCTCACCCTTACGGACGTTCAGGGCATCGCGTGGACGCCGGGCGACCGGAATCTGGTGCTCATGGACAATCTGGACGCCGGTGAGACGGCAGCCATCACGCTGGTCTTCGCGCCCGTCTCCGGCGCCGCGTTCGACCCGGTCGTGCGGGCGACCGTCATCTCCGCCGCCGGACAGGATGAGACCGACTATGACGTCGGCGCCGGCGGCAGCGTCAAGGGCTTCCTCCTCGGCGACGCCAACGAAGACGGCAAGGTTGCCGCCAGCGACCTCGTCTGCCTGCGCAACTACATCGGCAAGAACGGCGAGGGCATGACGGTCGGCGCAGGCGCCGACCTCAGCGGCGACGGCACGGTAAACGGTCTCGACCTCACCGCGCTGCACCGCTACTTCGCAACCACCACGCTTCGATGAGCCCCTCCCCGCGCCTTACCCCTCACAGGACATCGCTTAGGAACGCATAGGAAAGAGGGATGCGGCGACGCCAAAATCGCTGCATCCCTCTTCTTGGTCCCGCCGCGCGGCACAGCGTCTCGCGGAGCACCCGCGCGGCGTGGTAATTTTTTGAAAAAAGCAAAAATACCTATTGCATTTTGTGAAGCAGTGTGTTATATTATCTAAGCTGTCGTTGAGGCAGTGAAGTTTGCGCCGTTAGCTCAGCTGGATAGAGCGTCTGGCTACGGACCAGAAGGCCGGGGGTTCGAATCCCTCACGGCGTGCCAGAAGGACAGGATAAAAATCCTACACTGTCCACAAACGCCGCAACCATGCGGGTTTCAAGGCTGTTTCGGTTCGCACCGAAGCAGCCTTGAAATTTTCCTACATTTCAGCGAGATTGTCGGTCTGACGGGATTCGAACCTTCGACCGAACAACAGAACAGCATAAACCATGGGTCAAGTCAAACAAGACTTGGCCTTATTTTTTTGCCCAAGGAGGACTCTGAATGAAAGAAATCAACAACGAAACGAGAGACAGGTACTTTGCCGAGGCTGCCATTCGCCTGCGGGAAGCGGGTTTCGAGCCGCAGCCGCAGGAGGACGGGCTTCTCCCCGTCGATTGGCAGGGCTCCCGCCTCTGCTGCCTGA
>CAMKFK010000013.1 GCA_946411835.1 uncultured Clostridia bacterium | reverse complement strand
AAGTGTTACCGGTCGTAGTTGGATTATCAATTGTTTTATTTAGAGTTTAGTGTAAAAACCATTCGCCCTCCCGACGAAAGCCCTGATCGTAAACACAGAAGGATACCTTGCTGTGTCGTTTGAGCGCATCAATTTTGTGGCCGTTTTTTCCGCCGTGGAAATATATTTTTCCATCTGCCTCGCAATAGAAATGGTTCATCGGCATTCCATAGGGATAATCGTCATCTCCCAGCACAGACAGAACGCCTCTCGGCTCCTGTTTCAAGATGTCAATACATTCTTCACGTGATAACTGCTGCCTGATACGAAGCATTTCTCTAAACATTGCCATTCCTCCTTGATTCCGGACGCCTGCGCGGTATCAGTGTTGCGGATAGTATAACATACTGCGCCGGGGATGTCCACTTCTTTGCCTTTGCCGCCGACAACGGCGCGGCAGAGGAGGGGCGGGCCTTTGCAGAGCGCTTCGGCGTATCCTGAATGCCGGACAGCCTTATGGAATCTTAATACTTGCCGCAAATCGTTAATACCGATTTTATCCTCGCTGCGATATGCTTCCTATGCGGAGATGAGGGAAATGCTATATTTCAGAAAGCTGCGTCTGACGTCGTTCCAAATCATTTTGCTCGGCTTCCTTGCCGTGATCCTGCTGGGCGCGGCGCTGCTGGCGCTGCCTGTTGCGTCACGGGATGGGGAGGCGGCGACGTGGCTGGATTCGCTGTTCACCGCGACCTCTGCGCTGTGCGTCACGGGGCTTGTGGTGCGGGACACGGCGCGCTGCTGGTCGCTGTTCGGAAAGGCCGTCATCCTGGCTTTAATACAAATCGGCGGGCTTGGCGTGGTCACGATGGCGACGCTGCTCGGCGTCATGGCGGGCAGGCGCGTCGGCCTGCGCCAGCGGAGCGTCCTGCAGGAGTCCGTCGCCGCGCCTCGGCTGGGCGGTATCCTGCGCTACACGCGCTTCATCCTGCGCGCGACGCTGGCGCTGGAGACGGCGGGCGCGCTGGCGCTGTTCCCCGCGTTCGCGCGGGTCTACGGGCCGCAGAAGGGCGCGGGCTTCGCGATCTTTCACGCGATCTCCGCCTTCTGCAACGCGGGCTTTGACCTGATGGGAGAACCGGCGGCGTTCTCGTCGCTGACGGCGTGGCGGGCAAGCGCGGCGGTCAACCTCGTCGTGATGGCGTTGATCGTGCTTGGCGGCGTCGGGTTCGGCACGCTGGAGGACGTGCGGACCCACGGGGTCAGGCTGCGCCGCTGCCGGCTGCAAAGCAAGCTGGCGCTTGCGACGAGCGCGGCGCTGATCCTGCTGGGCGCCGCGTGGTACTACTGCGTCGAGCTGACCGGGCTGTCCGGCGGCGAGCGCGTCCTCGCGGCGCTGTTCCAGTCCGTCACGACGCGGACGGCGGGCTTCAACACGGTGGATTACGCGGCCATGAGCGAGACGGGACAGCTGCTGACGATCCTGCTGATGCTGGTCGGCGGCTCCACCGGCTCGACGGCGGGCGGCATGAAGACGACGACGCTCGCCGTGCTGCTGCTTTCGGCGGCGGCGGTGTTCCGGCGCAAGCCGTACCCGACCGCGTTCGGCAGAACGATCGGCACGCAGACGCTGCGCGCCGCTTCGGCGATCCTGACCGCGTATCTGACGCTGTTTCTGGCGGCGTCGGGCGTCATATGCCGCGTTGAGGGGCTGCCGCTGCTGACGGCGATGTTCGAGACCGCGTCCGCCATCGGCACGGTCGGACTGACGCTGGGCGTCACGCCGCAGCTCGGCGCGGCGTCAAAGCTGCTGCTGATTTTTTTGATGTACTTTGGCCGCGTGGGCGGACTGACGATGATCTTTGCGGCCCTGCCGAAGGATGGGAACGCCTGCGCGAGATATCCGGAGGAGACTGTCAGCGTCGGATAAGGAGGGGAACGGAATGAAAAACGTACTGCTGATCGGCTTGGGGCGCTTCGGGCGTCATACCGCGCAAAAGCTGAACGAGCTGGGGCACCAGGTCATGGCGGTGGATCAACGGGAGGAGAACACCCGCGCCGTGCTGCCCTATGTGACGACGGCGATGATCGGGGACAGCACCAGCCCCGAGTTCCTCGCCACACTGGGCGTGGAGAGCTACGATCTGTGCATCGTCGCCATCGGCGACAACTTTCAGGCGTCGTTGGAAACCACCGCGCTGCTCAAGGACGCCGGGGCGCGGTTCATCGTCTCCCGCGCCGCGCGCGGCGTGCAGGAAAAGCTGCTGCGCAACAACGGCGCGGACGCCGTGGTCTATCCCGAGAAGCAGCTTGCGGAATGGACGGCGATTTGCTATAGTTCAGACTATATTCTCGATTACATCGCCATCAGCGACGAGTTCACCGTCTACGAGATCGAGCCGCCGGAAAAGTGGGTCGGACGGTCGCTGCTGGAGCTCAACGTCCGCAGACGCTACCAGATCAACGTAATCGCGGTGAAGCGCGGCGGCGAGCTGACGCTGGACGTCGATCCCGACGCGCCGCTGTCGGCCGACCAGACGCTGCTGGTGCTGGGCAGGGAGCGGGACGTGCAGAAGATACTGAGATAGGAGGGCGAAGCGGATGCGCGAGCATATTCTGGTGTGCCTGTCCTCGGCTCCGTCGAATGAGCGGATCGTGTCCTGCGCGCGGGAGATGGCGGAGCATACCGGAGGGATGTTCACGGCGCTCTATGTCCAGACGCCGGACGCCTCCTTGCCGCAGGAGCGGAACCGGCGGCAGCTTGAGGGGAACATCCGCCTGGCGGAGGCTGCGGGCGCAAGGGTCGAGACGGTGTACGGCGAGGACGTCGCCTATCAGATTGCGGAGTACGTCCGACTGCACCATGTCACGCGGATCATCCTCGGCGAGGGCGCGCCGCCGCGCGGCGTCCGCGCGCTGCTCTCGCGCAAACGGTCCGTGACCGAGCGCATCTCCGCCCTGCTGCCCGGGCAGCGCATCTATGTGATCCCCGAGCGGAGGAACCAGACGGCGGCATACCCGCGCGTGAAAAAGATACGCCCGAAAAAGCCGGGGCTGCGGGACGTTCTGCTCTGCGCGCTGATGATGGCGGCGGCGACGCTGATCGGGCTGTGGTTCGACGCGATGGGTTTTTCCGTCTCCACCGTCATCAGCGTCTATATCCTCGGCGTCCTGATCGCGGCGGTTCTGGTGCGCAACTACATGAGCGGCGCGTTCGTTTCGCTGCTGAGCGTCATCACCTTCAATTTTTTCTTCACGGAGCCGAAATACACGCTGCTCGCCTATGAGCAGGATTATCCGGTCACCTTCGTCGTGATGTTTCTCGTGTCCATCCTCACCTGCTCTCTCGCGGAGCGGTTGAAATCCACGGCGCGGCAGTTCTCCCGCACGTCGTTCCGCACGCAGGTGCTCTTCGACACCGCGCAGATGCTGCATCAGGCGGACGAGCGGGAACAGATCTTTGAAACGACGGCAAAGCAGCTCGTCAAGCTGCTGGAACGGGACGTGGTCATGCTCCCGACGGCGGAGGACGTTTCCTTCTATCCGGCGGAAGCGGGGACGGGCTGTCCGTCCGACCTGTCCGGCTTCACGCGATACCCGATCCGTTTCCGCGACACCGTTTACGGCGAGGCGGGCATCGCCGCGAACGGCCACCCTCTGGACGCCTTTGAAAGCAGCCTGATCCTCTCGATCCTCGGCGAGTGCGCGCTGACGCTGGAGAATCAGCGCATCGGCAAGGAGAAGGAGGAGACCGCCGTCCGCGCCCAGAACGAGCAGTTCCGCTCGAACCTGCTGCGCTCGATCTCCCACGATCTGCGCACGCCGCTGACCGCGATCTCCGGCAACGCCAGCAATCTGCTGCGCGACGGCGCGGCGTTTGACGAGGATATGCGCGCCAGGCTCTATCAGGACATCTACGACGACTCTGTGTGGCTGACCAATCTGGTGGAGAATCTGCTCTCCGTCAGCCGGGTCGAGGAGGGGAGGATCCGCCTCAAGCGCGAGGTCGAGCTGCTGGACGACGTGATCGACGAGGCGCTGCTGCACATTGACCGTCACGGCGCGGAGCATACGATCACGGCGCAGCCCTGCGGCGAGCTGCTGCTGGTCAAGATCGACGCGCGGCTGATCGTGCAGGTGCTCATCAATCTGGTCAACAACGCGATCCAGTACACGCCGCGCGGCTCGAGCATTCAAATCATCACGGCGAAGCGCGGGCAGTATGCCTCCGTCAGCGTCGCCGACGACGGGGCGGGCGTTCCCGCCGAGGCGCGAGAGCGGGTATTCGAGATGTTTTACAGCGGGGAGAAGCGCAGCTCGGACAGTCGGCGCGGCGTGGGCATGGGGCTGGCGCTCTGCCGCTCCATCGTGCAGGCGCACGGCGGGGAGATCAGCCTGCGGGACAACGAGCCGCACGGCGCGGTCTTTACCTTTACGCTTCCCTTAAGTGAGGTGGATTTGCATGAATGACCTGACGATCCTGGTCGTGGAGGACGACGCCTCCGTGCGCAACCTGATGGCGATGACCCTGCGCGCGCACCAGTACCGCTACCGCACGGCGGCAAGCGGCGAGGGCGCGATGCGGGAGCTCACCGCCCGCGCGCCGGATGTGGTGCTGCTCGATCTGGGGCTGCCGGACATGGACGGCGTGGACATCATCAAAAGCGTGCGCGCGTGGAGCGAGCTGCCGATCATCGTCATCAGCGCGCGCAGCGAGGATTCCGACAAGATCGCGGCGCTGGACGCCGGCGCGGACGATTACCTGACCAAGCCGTTCTCCGTGGACGAGCTGCTGGCGCGGCTGCGCGTGGTGCAGCGCCGCCTTGCCCGCTCCGCGCCGGACAGCGAGCCGGTGTTCGTGAACGGCGCGCTGGAGATCGACTACCGGGCGGCGGAGGTGCGCGTCGCGGGGCAGACGGTCGCCCTGACGCCGAACGAATACAAGCTGCTGTGCCTGTTCGCCAAAAACGCCGGAAAGGTGCTCACGCACACCTACATCACGGACAAGCTCTGGGGCAACAGTCTGGAGAGCGACGTCGCCACATTGCGGGTCTTCATGGCGTCTCTGCGCCGGAAGCTGGAAACCGCTCCCGCGCAGCCGAAGCTGTTCCAGACGCACGTGGGGATCGGGTATCGCATGAACAAGCTGTAGGCGCCGCCGAGCGTTCGGGCCGCGCGCTGGCGGAGCGGTACGTCTCCGCAGAGGATGCGCAGGAGTGCTGGAGCGACGCGATGCTGCGCACATGGGACGCGATTCCGCCGGAGCGCGGACCGTCAGCCGCCGGGAGAGCGATGATGCTGCCGGATTCGGTTGATTGGGAGAACAGCAGCGTCACACCGATGATCGAGTCCTACAAAACGGACGCCGACGCCTGTTATGCCGCCCCCGGCGCCGGAACGCGGGGGGCGTTTTAACGCGGAAAATTCTGCTTGCTATTTTGTCGAAACCATGATATGATGCCCTGTGATAAAGAATGCCTCTTTGTCTTTTTTATTCGGATGAGGAGAAACGGAATTTTTATTCTGTTGCATTCTGGATACATTTTTCGGCAAAGGAGGTGAGGACCCATGAGGGCGCACGGGGCCGGGACGGGCCCGCCGGGCGCGGCGTTGTGCCGCGCGCCGCCTCCCGGGGCGGAGGACACAACAAACAGATGAAATACGAAAGGAGAACAGTATGTTTACGATGAAAAAGCGGCTCGCCGCGCTGGCACTCACACTCGTGATGTGCCTGTCCCTGCTGCCCACCGCCGCGTTCGCGGACGACGACCCGCCCGCAGACCCGGAGGAACCGGCGGAGGAGGAGATCACAATCGTCACCACCGCGAGCGGTAAGGTGCTCCAGATTTGGAACGAAGACGGTTCCCCCAACTGGTGGAACTGGACGGACGAGGACTGGGAGGACATCCCCGGCTACGGCCTGGTCAAGGGCGTGCCCGTCGGCGTCCTGACCCAGCCCGAGGACGAGGATTATGTTGAGAGCTGGACGCCAGATTATGGCTGGTTTACATCGGCTTTGGCTGCAGACCCGAACGCTACAAGCTTTACGATTTCGACCGCAGAGGAATACGCCGGGCTGACCGAACTCAGCAAGGGCACGAAACCAGCCGGTCTCCCCGCTGGCCTTAACTTGGCGACACGACTTGCTGAGTCGACGATCGTCTTCAACGGGATGATCGACATGAAGGGGGCCACGATTTGTGGTCAACGGAGCACTATATATGCTCGGATGCAAGGAAACGGGAACAGTCCGTGCGGTGTGTTCAACTTCGTGCTGAGCGACTACTCCGTGTCCGGATACCCTTATCCGTTTTCTGCTAAAACCACATCAGATTTGATAATGTCGAACTTTACGCTGGTTTCGACATCCCAATTTACACCCGCTATGGTACGCGCGATTACGCCTATTAGAACACAAGTGTTGTGCGGATGGTTGACTTTCGCAAGGGACAAGATCCAGGGCGGCATGTTTTCGAACATCGGCATGACCGGAGATACGACAATTGTAGAGACGAGTAGTGCTCGCTTGCACAACTGCTACATAAAAGGGACGAACATCAGGCCGTTCTTCGGCGTGGGACAGAACGGCTTAAGCACCCACTGTTACCTCAACAGCAGCATGACCAACTACTGCTACCAGCTTGGAGTCACGCGCGGGTACGAATCTTGCCGACTCTCGCACTATGCAATTTACTCCACAACTTTTCAGATGTCGTCTGCGCAAAGTCCCGATGAAAGCAGTCTTCCGGTTTACGGACGGTCGACATTAGACGCTTTGATTTACACCAACTCTGACACTCGAGCGGTGAGCTCAGCGCTTGCTCCGAGTTTTAATGAAGGCCTGATGTTCCATAACGGAAATAGCGAAATGAACAACCCGAGATATCCTTTTGCCGTGATCGACGAATACGGCAACTGCCCAGTCGACAGATGGGGAGAGGCACGAATTGACCTCGGTCGCGACAAGCGGTTCGAGGACGCTCTGCTGATGATATACGCCGATGTTGACGCGGACAACAACATGATTTTCACTCGGAACCCCGATGGGAGCTTCACATTCCCGCAAACATCTGACGGATGGCGTGTTCATTCTGACGGAAGTCCGGTGCCCCGAGTACGAATAATGAACTACACGCAGAACGGCAATTACGACTATGAAAGCTACGACTCAACCTATGTTACGGTGCACGCAGACCGCGCAACCGTGACGATCGGAACGCCAGAAGGCGAAATCTTCTATCGACTTAGTGACTGGACCGGGGACTCGGCAGACGATCCCGCCGATCTCAAAACAAGCAAGTTGGTCGGACCGGACTGGGCTATTACGATCCCACGCGACTCGTCTGCACGCGTGGAGGACCTCAAGGGCGACGGCTCGTTCCGCACGACCGGTGGATCGAACCCCGTGATAAAAAACTACGGGAAAGCCGGGACAGACACCAGCCTAACCGGACTCGATGCAAAGGGTTACACAGGGGACCTCCGCAAGGAATCCGTCTACACTGACGGAGAGAACCAGACTACCAGCACGTCCATACTAGACGAATCCGGCACCCCCAAGTCCGTCACCGTCACGACCTACGAGGACGGCGAGAAGAAGACCACGACGATCACGCCCGCGTCCGCGACCGAGGTCGCGCCGGACGGCACCGTCACGATCAAGCCGGGCGAGACCGTCAACGTGACCACCACCGACGCCTCCGGCAAGACCACCACGTCCAAGCTCGAGGCGCCCGAGCTGCCCACCAAGGCCGACGGCACGGTCGACGAGAACGCCGCCTACGTCCCCGCGACCATCAGCAACAAGGGCGTCCTCACCGCGACCGAGGGCACCAAGATCACCCCGAAGAACGCCGACGGCACCGACGGCGAAACCGTCACCGTCCCCGAAGACCAGTCCTACACGGTCCCGGCGAACGCCGCGACCGAGATCAAGAAGGACGGGGACGGCGTCTCCCTGCCCGCCGGCTCCACCGCGAACGAGACCGTGACCCAGCCCAAGCGCCAGCCGGTGCAGGAGCCCGTCATGGTCCAGGCGAAGGACGAGGACGGCAACCCCCTCTGGGAGGACGAGGAGCAGACCAAGCCCGTCATGGTGCAGAAGACCGAAACCGTCAAGACCCCGAAGGTCGATCCCGAGACCGGCGAATACGTGCGTGACGTGGACGGCAAGATCGTCTATGAGGAGACCGTGCAGCCCGTCACGCAGAACAAGAAGGACATCAACGGCAACGTCATCTATGAGGACGTGGTTGACGAGGACGGCAACCCCGTCTACGAGCAGGTGCCGGTCAAGTCCATCCCGCTCGAGAGCGGCGGCACCATCTCCCCGGAGGGCGACGTCTCCGCGAAGGAGATCAGCGTCGGCAACACCACCGTCACCGGCAACGACGGCCAGTCCATGCCCGTTGCGAAGGACGAGAACGGCAACACCGTCGTCCCCGACAACGCGACCGCCGAGGTGAAGGGCACCGAGGTCCCGTCCACCGAGAACAACGACGTCACCGTGTCGAGCAACGGCAACGTGAACGTCTCCGTCCCCGCTGACGCGGCGGAGCCCACGACGATCAACGTCGGCGACACCCCCGTCACCGTTGAGCCCGGCCAGACCGCGACCGTCAACGCCGCCACCGGCGCCGTGTCCGTCGCCACGCCGGAGACCGACGAGAGCGGCGAGCCCAAGATGCAGCCGGCGCTCAACAGCAACGGCACCCCCAAGCAGACCCCCGTCTACAACGAGGACGGCACCCCCAAGACGCAGGATAAGATGGTGCAGAGCACCGACGAGAACGGCCAGCCCGTCTTCCAGGAGAAGAAGGACGAGCAGGGCAACACCGTCACCCAGCCCAAGGTCGACGCGCAGGGCAACCCCGTCTACGTGCAGGAGACCAACGAGGACGGCACGCCCAAGACCGACGAGCAGGGCAACCCCGTCTACAAGCAGGCGACCAACGAGGACGGCACCCCCAAGGTCGACGATCAGGGCAACCCCGTCTACGTGCAGGAGACCGAGCCGGTGATGGAGCCGGTGATGGAGCCCGTGCTCGACGCGAACGGCCAGCCGGTTCAGGAGCCCGTCATGAAGACCGAGATGGTCCCCGTCGTGACGCCGCAGTCCTACTCGCCGGACGGCAGCGGGATCACGTTCGCCCTGCCGCTCAACGCCCTTGACTATCAGCAGTCCGGCGGCGGCTGGTACGTCAAGCCCGCCGACGCGAGCGCTGTCACCAACGCCACCGCGAAGGGCAAGCTGCAGACCGGCGACTACATCTTCCAGATTCTGACCATCGGCAACGGCAACTCCGACTACACCTTCAAGACCCCGGGTCAGGTTGCCACCGTCACCATCCCCTACGCGGGCTGGAACGAGAACTGCAAGCTGTACTACCAGAGCGGCGGCAACTGGACGCTGCACCCCGCGGAAAAGATCACCAGCACCGCCGACACCGTCACCTTTGAGACGACGCACTTCTCCACGTGGAGAATCAGCGACAGCTCGAAGTACAACATCCTGGTCAAGGCGTTCGCCGTCGACCCCGCGAAGGATCTGGTGACGAGCAACACCTACGAGACCAAGAGCATCCTTGACCTCCAGCCCGGCGACAAGTTCGACGTCAAGGTCTACGCCGACAAGGCGCACTTCGGCGCTTACGCCACCGTGACCTTTGACTCGCGCTACATCGACCTCGTCGAGACCGAGAAGGAGGTTCTTGACAGCGAGAACAACCCGGTCCTCGACGGCGAAGGCAACCCGACCTACACCCACAACAAGATCGAGCCCAGCGCGCGCGGCATCGATTGGAAGAACCGCACCGTCGGCAACGACAACATCCAGACCTGGAAGCTGGCGGACGTCCTGGATACGGATGACATGTTCTACGCCCCGTCCAGCATTGAGAACCCGCAGAAAGAGGCGCTGCTCGGCACCTTCCACTTCGTGGTCAAGGAGATCGAAGAGCCCAAGACCGAGGTCGAGGAGCTCATCCCGATCAAGGTGACCGACGGCAGCCTGATGACGACCCAGGGCATCGGCAGCGAGGTCGCGGCGGAGCTCAACAACGAGTACATCAACATCATCTACCCGAAGATCACCGGCTACACGCTCAACGCGCTCGATCCCATTGACTCCAGCAAGACCACCGGTCAGGTCTTCTTCACCGACGCGAACCATCCCTCTGTCGAGCTGATTCAGCAGGCGAACGAGAAGCTGACCACCGTCAACAACAAGATCACGTACCAGGCCTGCCCGGCGACGGACGTCAGCGCCCTCGATCCCACGGACGACGTGACCGTCACCTACACCTGGACCAAGGACGGCGAGCCCGAGAACGCCAAGCTCACCACCACCGCGACCTTTGACCCGGAGACCAACGACAAGAAGGTGGAGTTCCCGGTCGACCCGTCCAACGTCCCCGCGTTCAAGGATCCCGGCACCTATGTTGTAACCGCGACGATCACCAAGCCCGGCTATCAGCCGCTGGTCCTCACCGCGACCTACATCATCAAGGACTTCAACCACATTGTTGAGGTCACCGGTTACGGCGACAACGCCGCCCTGATCCTGGCCTACACCAACGAGCCCGCCACCTTCCTGCTGAACGACGAGAGCGTTGCGCCCGGTCCCGATGACGCCTCCAAGTTCTGGAGCGTCCCGCAGGCAGGCTATGTCTACCACAACAATGCCGAAGACGCGAATTACAAGAAGATTGTTGACGCCAGCCCGAACAACACCCCGTACGTCTACGGTCTGGTGGTCGACATGAACAAGCTGATTGCTGCGGTTGGCGCGGAAGGCTTCAGCATGGAAAAGGCTGAGGAGTGGGTGAAGGATAATAAGCTGAGTGCCATCGACGCTACGCAGGACCGCACCGTCACGCACACCTCTTCGTTTAACGACGACGCGATTCTCGACGTCAACGGCGACGGCAACGTCACCCTGGGCGACGCGTGCGCGGTCAAGATGATCGCGGTCGGCGGCGGCAGGGAGGATACGAACGTGACCAGCAGCGGCTTCACGGAAATGCTCGAAAGCTACAACGACGTCGCGCTCAAGAGCGACTTCGCCCGCGGCGACGGCAGCGAGAGCGACGACATGAGCAAGAAGGTAACAATAGACGTTGAGGTCGGTGAGTACCTCGATCTGTACTAAGCCAAATCTCAGCGCAAACCCCTGGCATCATCGCACATGACCCGGCGGGGGGCGGCTCACGCCGCCCCCCGCATTCTACCTGACAGGAGAACTCTTCTATGAAACGATTCTTTTTCCGCAGCATATCGCTTGCCGTCGCCGCGTCCCTGCTCCTGACGCTGACGGCGCTCGCTGCGGCCGCCCCCGTCACGACCTACGCCCTCACCGCCGCCGGACCGGACGGCGCCGTGTCGGAGCCGGCGAGCGGTGCGAACTACCAAAACCGAATCTCGGTCAACCCCGGCGACACGGTCACGGTCACGGTCACGCTGACCGTGTCCAGCGACACGGACGTCCCCATGCGCGGCGGCGGCGTCTATTTGTATTACGACGAAGACTTTTTCGACCGCACGAGCTATTCCACGAGCGACGGCGTCGAGTTTCAGATGTATAACGACGTCGCGCTCGACAACGCCCACGGCAAGGGCGCGAACTACTTCAAGGCAAGCGACGGGCGGCGCGTCAGCCTCTCGTCCGGCGCGGAGGTCCTGACGCTCACGCTCAAGGTCAAGGACACGAGGACGCTCGGCGAGAGCAGCGTGGTGGACGTGTGCCATCCCGTGTACGTGGAGGGCAACCCCGGCGGCGGGAACACGATGTCCGTGTACCGGTACGGCACGAGTCTTGCCGACGTCGTGACCGGTACGAGCCGGTTTGAGAACCTGCTTGTGCAGCTGGGCGAGCCCGCCGCGCGCCACACCGTGACCTATTTGAAGTCCGACGGCACGCCCGACTTCACGGCGGAGGCGGACGACGGCGCGAGCATCCGCCTCGCCGTCCCGGCGGAGGCGAGGCCGCGCTACACGTTCGTGGGCTGGAAGGCGCCCGGCGAGTCGACGGCGCGCGAGGCGGGCAGCAACTTTCCCGTCACGGCGGACACGGCGCTGACCCCGGTGTGGACGGCGCACACGCAGGCCGCGCCCGTTGTGAGCGGGGCGGATGCCTCCGCGCCCGGCGCGTCCGACGGCGCGCTCCGGGGCACGACCTCCGCCATGCGCTACGCAAAGGACGAATCCGTCGACACGGACGATCCGAACGCAGGCGCCCCCTGCGGCGACGGCACGACCGCCGGTCTCCCGGCGGGGACCTATTACGTCTGGTATCCGGGGACGGAGGACAAGTTCCCTAGCCCCAAGGCGATGGTGGTCGTCGGCAGCGCTGCGGCGCAGCAGCGGCTCCGCGTCCGCCATGTCGTCGAGGGCGGCGAGGGGATCATCAGCCCCGCCGCAGAGACGACGGTGGCGCCCGGCGGCGAGGACCAGTATTACGTCCAGGCGGACCCCGGCTGGCACATCAAGAGCCTGACGCAGGGCAACTCGCTGGTCCGCGACGCGGCGGGGCAGACGCGCTATCCCGTCTCCGGCGGCAGCAAGAAATGGCGGCCCTCCGCCGACGCGACGGTGTCCGTGCTCTTCGAGCGGGACGACGGGGCGTACACCGTGACGTGGAAGGACGGCGACACGGTGCTGGAGACGGACGAAAACGTCCCCGCCGGCACGAAGCCGGAGTTTAACGGCACGGTGCCCGCCAGGGAGGGCATGACCTTCACCGGCTGGAACACGGCGCCCGGCGCGTCGAGCGGCATCCCGGCGGACCGCCTGCCCAGCCTGTCGGAAAGCGTGACGTATTACGCCGTCTTTCAGTCGGGCAGCTCCGGCGGCGGCACGGCGACGCCGACAGACGGCTACACCGTCCACCTCGTGTCGGCGGACGGCGGCAGCATGACGATCAGCCCGGCGGCGCGCGTTCCCGCCGGGACGAGGATGACGCTCACGATCACCCCGGACGAGGGCAAGGCGCTCACCCGCCTGACCCTGACGAAGGCGGACGGAACGGTCACGACCGCGCGGCTGAATGTCGGCGGCGTCTACATCTTCGCCATGCCCTCGGGCGACGTGACCGTGCGCGCGACGTTCGCCACGAAGGTCGCCTCGCCGGACGACACCGGCGTGTCCGGATTGCTCAACACGGACGATCATATCTGGTACCTGCGCGGTTACGTAGAGGGCGACATTCGTCCGCTGGGCAACATGACGCGCGCAGAGGCGGCGCAGGCGTTCTATCGCCTCCTCCGTCGTCCCGAGGTGACGCTGACGAAGTCGTTCCCGGACGTGCCGGACGGCGCGTGGTACGCCAAGGCGGTTCGCACGCTCGCAAGCATGGGTATCATCAACGGCGGCATCGACGGAAACTTCTACCCGAACGAGCCGATCACCCGCGCGGAGTTTGCCGCCATTGCGACGCGCTTTGCCAAGGCAACGGGCGGCACGGCGACGTTTTTGGACGTTCCGGAGAACCACTGGGCGCGCAGCAACATCGCGACGGCGGCGGCGTACGGCTGGATCAACGGGTTCGGAGACGGAAACTTCGGTCCCGCGAACAACATCACGCGCGCCGAGGTCGCCACGATCGTCAACCACATGCTGGGCCGCGCGGCGGATCAGTCGTACGTCACGGCGCACAAGGGCGAGCTGAATCAGTTCTCCGACTTGCAGGACGCCGCGCAGTGGTACTACTTCGACATGGTGGAGTCCTCCAACGCGCACCTGTACGACAGGAACAGCGGCAGCGAGACCTGGACCAAGCTGACCGGCGACGAGCTGAAGGACTGACAAAGCCAAATGGACTACAGCATCCTTCACATCAAGCACAGGAAAAATAGAATCGTATGATTCTGTCCTGTTCTAAAGCATTTACCTGAAAACGCCCTTGCTGCGCCTGCAACGACGCGGCAAGGGCGTTTATCAATCGGGAGGGACAGCCGTTTATCGATCGGAAGAGACTGTTTCTTGACGGCGCAGTGATGTTCTGGTAGAATACAGCTGTCACAATCGAGCGCCGGGAGGCGCTTGCACGGGGGGAATGGTCGCAAATGCAGAGAAACAGGATGGATGGAGAGGACGCCGGGACGAATGGCCTGATCTTTACAAACGAGAACTGCATCAGCTGCAACAAATGTGTCAGAGTCTGCACCTCGCCGGGGGCGAGCTACGTCAGGACCGACGGCACATCGTCCGCCGTTTTTATCAACGCGGAGCGGTGCATCTCGTGCGGCGCGTGCTTTGCGCTGTGCGACCACAACGCGCGCGATTATCGCGACGATACAGAGGTGTTTTTCCGCGATCTGGCACAGGGCGAGCCGATCACGCTTCTGGTTGCGCCCGCCTTTCGCGCGTCATATCCGGAAGAATACGGCTCGATTCTGGGCAGCCTGAAGGCGCTCGGCGTTCGCCGGATCATTTCGGTCGCCTTCGGAGCGGACATCTGTACATGGGCCTATCTCAAATACATCCGGGAGAACCGGTTTTACGGCGGGATTTCAACCCCCTGTCCGGTCGCGGTCTCCTATGTTGAGCATTGCCTGCCGGAGCTGATCCCCCGCCTGATCCCGGTGAAAAGCCCTATGGGCTGCGCGGCGACCTACTGTCGCGAGCAGCTGGGCGTCACCGACCGGCTTGCGTTCCTCGGCCCGTGTATTGGGAAAAAGCTGGAAACGGACGAATACGGCGACAGCCACGTGCACTACAATCTCACGTTCCTGAAGCTGATGGAGCATCTGCGCCGGCATCCGGTGTCCGGACCCGACGCCTCGGATGAGATCGAATACGGTCTGGGGTCGTTCTATCCCGCGCCGGGAGGGCTTGCGGACAATGTGCGCTGGTTCCTTGGGGACGACGCGCTGATTCGCGTTGTCTCGGGCAAGACGTATTTGTACGGTTGGCTGGCGAAAAATGCCGAGCATCTGGTAAAGCAGGACACCCCGTTCCTGATGGTGGACGCGCTGAACTGTCAGGAGGGCTGCATCGAGGGCACGGCGTGCGAGGCGGGCCGCTTTGAGGAGGACCGCACGATCTACGCGATTCAGCGGATCCGGACGGAGAGCAAGAACAACCGTTCGGATTCCCCGTGGAACCCCGCGCTCTCTCCGGAGGAGCGCCTTGCCCGCCTGAACGAGCAGTTCAAGGACCTGGACCTTTCGCACTATCTGCGCCGCTTTGTCGATCGGAGCACCGAGAGTGGAATGCGCATTCCCAGCGCGGAGGAGGCGGAGCAAATCTTCCGCAAAATGCACAAGACGACGCCGGAATCCCGGTATATCAACTGCACGGCGTGCGGCTACAACAGCTGCTACGATATGATGGTCGCCATCTTCAACGGGTTCAACACGAAGGAAAGCTGCCTGCACTACGAAATGGACGAGGCGATCCGCCTCGAGCGCCTGTCGATGAACGATCATCTCACCGGCGTCATGAACCGAAGCGGCCTGCAAAGCGTTCTTGCCAACCAGTACGGCGGCAAGCCCCTCGCCGTGCTTGCGGTGGACGTCAACGGTCTCAAGGAGACAAACGATACCTGCGGTCACGAGGCGGGCGACCATCTGCTCATTGACGTGGCGGGCTGCCTGTCGGCGGTTTTCGGGGAAAAGTGCGTGTTCCGGATGGGCGGGGATGAGTTTATCGTCATCCAGCAGGACCATTCGGAGGAGGAGTGCCGGGACGGTATCGCGCGGTTCCGGCAGCTGATGGCGGAGCGGAACGCCAGCGCGGCGATCGGTTATTCGTACAGCCACTGTTACAACGCCGACTTTGCCGTCATGCAGGCCACCGCCGACAAGCGGATGTACGAGGATAAGGACCGCTATTACCGCGAGACCGGGAAACGGAGAAGATAGCCCGCGCAAGTCATCTGCTCTTCGCTGCGGGCGTGATAATGCAGAATATATTTCGGCGCACGCTGCATCATCATGCGGCGTGCGCCGAAATCAGTTTATTCGTCGATATGCTTTGCCACCAGCGCGAAAACGGACAGCGGCTCGTCGCCGTCGTTGACGAGGCTGTGGCGGCTGCCCTGGGGGCAATAGTGGCACATGCCGGGGTACATCGGGTCCGCCGTGTCGAGCGCGTCCCCAATGAGCACCTTGCCCCTGCCGCTGACGCCGTAGAAGACCTCAAAGTTCGTGTCGTGCGTGTGCGGTCCGATGGACGCGCCCGGCTCCAGCGTGAGGATCATGATCCGCGCCGCGTCGTCCTCGAAGGTCTTCTTGCGGACGTTGCCCTCGCCGTCGCGCATCCGGTGGACGACCTCCTCCGGAAGGTTCTGAAAGTTGATTTCCATGGTTCCGCCTCCTTGTCCGATGTCGCCGCGTCATCTTGCGCGGCGGTAGATTTCCGCCATGTCCGCGCGGTCAAGCACGCGAAGGCTGCCGATGGTGCGGCTGCCCTCGAAGGAGCACTTCCACGCCAGCTGTTCCGCCAGCTCGTCGGTCAGCGAAATGCCCAGCCCACCGATGGTCACGGGCAATCCGACGCCGCGCAGAAAGTCCTCATACGCCGCGATTCCGGCGAGCGCCGCCGTCATGTCGTCCGCCTCGGCGATGCCCATGACGTTCCGGGCAAAGCGCGCGAAGCGCGACGGCGCGGCGTCGACGACGTAGCGTGACCACGCGCCCCAGAGCGCCGCGAGCCCCGCGCCGTGCGTCACGTCGAACATGCCGCTCAGCTCGTGTTCGAGCTGGTGGCACGCCCAGTCGCCCGCGCGGCCGCCGCTGCCGCGCCCGCAGCCGGTGAGGCCGTTGTGCGACAGGCTGCCCGCCCACAGGATCGCGGCGCGCGCCTCGTAATCCGTCGGGTTGCGCACGGCGCGGCGCGCCATCTCGATCACGCTGCGCATCAGCCCCTCGGCGATGGAGTCGGTGGGCTCCGCGTCCGCCGGGGAGGAGAAGTAGCGCTCCTGCGTGTGGCTGAGGATGTCCGCGCAGCCGGACGCGGTCTGCCACGCCGGAAGCGTGAAGGTCAGCTCCGGGTTCAACACCGCGAAGCGCTGGCGGGAAAGGTCGCTGCTCAGGCCGCGCTTGATCCAGCCATCCTCATTCGTGATGACGCTGGAATCGCTCATTTCGCTGCCCGTGGCGGCGATGGTCAGCACACAGCCCATCGGCATGCACGCCTTGGGCGTCGCCTTGCGCGTGTACAGGTCCCAGACGTCGCCGTCGCAGCACAGGCCGTAGCCGATCGCCTTGCTGGAATCGATCACGCTGCCGCCGCCGACGGAGAGCAGAAAGTCCACCTGCTCGCGGCGGCAGAGCGCCATGCCCTCGCGCACCTTGGACAGCCTCGGGTTGGGGACGACGCCGCCCAGCTCCACGTGCGAGACGCCCGCGCGCTCCAGCGACGCAAGCACCCGCGCAAGCAGTCCGCTGCGCACGGCGCTGCCGCCGCCGTAGTGCACCAGCGCCCGCGTACCGCCGAAGGCGCGCACCAGCGCGCCGGTCTGCTCCTCCGTGTTCCTGCCGAACACCACGCGGGTGGGCGCGTAATACTGAAAGTCGTTCATGGGCTCTGCCTCCTTCTACGGTTTTTCGCTGTACACGCGGATGACCGAGGAGACGTCCCGAATCACCGACATGCTGCCGAAAATCGTCAGCGCGTCCTCCATGTGGCGGGTCTGCACCCGGTCGGTGATGACGACGATCTCCGCGTCGTCCTCCGTGCGCTGCTTCTGGATGACCTGGCTGATGCCCACGTCGTTGTTGCCCAGCACGCCCGCGACGCTGGCGAGGATGCCGGGGCGATCTTCGACGCGCAGGCGCAGATAGAAGCGGTGCGCCGCGTTGCCGCGCGATTGCAGCGGCAGTCCCCGATAGGGGTTGAGGCGGACGCGCCCGTTGCAGCCCGCGAGAATGTCGCGGCTGACGGCGATCAGGTCGCCCACGACGGCGCTCGCCGTCGGGAACGCGCCCGCGCCGCGCCCCTGAAACATGGCGTCGTCCAGCGCGTCGCCGTGGACGAACACCGCGTTGAACGAGTCGTTGACGGAGGCGAGGGGGTGGCGCTTCGGGATCATCATCGGCGACACGCCGACCTCGATCTCGCCGTTCGTGCTGCGCGCGATGCCGATGAGCTTGATGACGTAGCCCATCTCCCGCGCGTAGCCGATGTCCTTCGCGGTGATCTTCGTGATGCCGACGGTGGGCACGTCGCTGAACGTGACATGGGAGTGGAACGCGAGCGAGGCGAGGATCGCAACCTTGCGCGCCGCGTCCAGCCCCTCGACGTCGGCGGTGGGGTCCGCCTCGGCGAAGCCCAACGCCTGCGCCTCGCGCAGCGCGTCGGCAAAGTCCGTGCCCTCGTTGGTCATCCTGGTGAGGATAAAGTTCGTCGTGCCGTTCACGATGCCCATGACCTCGGTGATGTCGTTGCCCTCGAGGCAGGTCATCAGCGGCGTCAGGATCGGGATGCCGCCCGCGACCGACGCCTCAAAGCGCAGGTCGAGCCCGCGCGCCGCCGCCGTCTCCGCCAGCTCAAAGCCGTGCTCCGCGAGCAGGTCCTTGTTCGCGGTGACGACGTGCTTGCCCGCCGCCAGCGCCTCCTCGACATAGCGCTTCGCCGGGTCGATGCCGCCCATCAGCTCGATCACAATGTCGATCTCCGGGTCGCTCAGAATGTCCTCAAAGCGCTCGGTCAGCTTCTCCGGCGGGATGCCGGCCCGCGGCTTTTTCGCGTCGCGCACGAGGATCGTCTTGATTTCCAGCGCCGCGCCGAGCTTGTTGACCATCTCGCCCTCGCGCCGCTCCAGCAGCCGGTACACGCCGCCGCCCACGGTACCCGCGCCCAGCAGCGCGGCATGGATCGTCCTTGCCATATGGCTCACCCTCCCGTAGTATGATTGTATCACAGTATAGCCGCCGCAAATCGGAATGGCAAGCAAAAAATCGCACGGGCTGAGAGATTGCCTCCCAACCCGTGCGTTATTCTCTGTTACAGTCCCTGCGCGATCATGGCTTCGCTGATCTTCAGAAACGCCGCAATGTCGTTGCCCGCGATCAGGTCGTAGCCGAGACCGTAGCGTTCCGCTGCGGCGGCGGAGGCGTCGTAAATGCTGCTCATGATGCCGTGCAGCTTTTCGTCCACCTCCTTGCGCGACCAGCTGTAGCGGATGCTGTTCTGCGCCATTTCCAGCGCGGATACCGCCACGCCGCCGGAGCCCGCCGCCTTGGAGCCGGCGGTCAAAATTTTGGGGCTCAGGCGCAGGAGCTTGAGCGCCTCCGCCGTGGCGGGCATATTCGCCGCCTCGACGTAGTACTTCACGCCGCCCGCCAGCAGGTGCACCGCGTCGCTGACGTCGATCTCGTTCTGCGTGGCGCAGGGCATGGCGACGTCGACCGGCTGCTCCCAGGGCTTCCTGCCGGGGAAGAACGCCGCGCCGGGGAAGCGCTCGGCATAGGAGGCGATCCTGTCCGAACCGCCCGCGCGCAGCTCGGTCAGGAACGCGAGCTTTTCGGGGGCGCCGACGCCGTCCTCATCGAGGACGTAACCGTCGGGACCGGAGACGGTGACGACCTTCGCGCCCAGCTCCGTCGCCTTCTTGCACACGCCCCACGCCATGTTGCCGAAGCCGGACACGGCAATGCGCTTGCCCTTGATCGTGTCGCCCTGATGCTCCAGCATCCGGTCGAGGAAGTAGACCGCGCCCGCGCCCGCCGCTTCCTGGCGAATCTTGCTGCCGCCGTAGGTCAGTCCCTTGCCGGTCAGGGCGCTGCTCTCGGCGCGCCCGCAGATGCGCTTATATTGACCGTAGAGGTAGCCGATCTCGCGGGTGCCGACGCCGATGTCGCCGGCGGGAACGTCCGTGTCCGCGCCGATATAGCGGTAGAGCGCGGTCATGAAGCTCTGGCAGAAGCGCATGATCTCGTGGTCGCTCCTGCCGCGCGGGTCGAAGTCCGCGCCGCCCGACGCGCCGCCGATGGGCAACCCGGTGAGCGCGTTTTTGTAGGTCTGCTCAAAGCCGAGGAACTTGACCACCGAGGCGTTGACGTCCGGGTGGAAGCGCAGACCGCCCTTGTAGGGGCCGATGGCGCTGGAAAACTGGACGCGCCAGCCGTGGTTCGTGTGGGCGACGCCCCGATCGTCCGTCCACGGCACGAGGAAGGACACCATGCGCTCCGGCTCCACCATGCGCGTGAGCAGGTCGAGCTTTTCGTAGCGCGGGTCGTCGAGCGCGGGGTCGATCATTTCGAGCCACGCGCGGACGGACTGAAAATACTCCGTTTCGTTGAAGTACCGCTCCGTCAGACGGGACAGCACCCGTTCTGCGTATTGATTCATTCTGCGCCCTCCTTACACCAGACCGTAGGCGAGCATGGAATCCGCCACCTTGAGGAAGCCCGCGATGTTCGCGCCGGCGACGAGGTTGCCCGCCATGCCGTACTGCTCGGCGGCGTTGACCACGTTCTTGTACAGGCTGTTCATGATCTGCTTGAGGTGATCGTCCACCTCCTCAAACGTCCACGAGAAGCGCATGGAGTTCTGGCTCATCTCCAGCGCCGAGACCGCCACGCCGCCCGCGTTGCACGCCTTGGACGGGGCGAAGAGGATGCCGGACGCCTGAAGCGCCTCCACCGCGTCCGCCGTGGAGCTCATGTTCGAGCCCTCGCACACGGCGTAGCAGCCGTTTTTGAGCAGCGTCTTCGCGCTCTCGAGGTCGATTTCGTTCTGCGTGGCGCAGGGGAGCGCGATGTCGCAGGGGATCGTCCAGATGCCCCGGCAGCCCTCGTGATAGGTTGCGGCGGGCTGGAGCTCGGCGTAGGCGCTGATACGCTTGCGCTCGACCTCCTTGAGCTGGCGCATCAGCTCAAAGTTGATGCCGTCCGGATCGTAGACATAGCCGCCGGAGTCGCTCATGGCGACGACCTTCGCGCCCATGCTCTGTGCCTTCTGGCAGGCGTACAGCGCCACGTTGCCGGAGCCGGAGACCAGCGCGGTCGCGCCGTCAAAGCTCTTTCCGGCGTCGCGCAGCAGGTTGGCGGCGAAGTAGCACAGACCGTAGCCGGTCGCCTGCGTGCGGGCGAGGGAGCCGCCGTAGCTGAGCCCCTTGCCGGTCAGGACGCCCGTGAACTCGTTGCGCAGGCGCTTGTACTGGCCGAACAGGTAGCCGATCTCGCGCGCGCCGACGCCGATGTCGCCCGCCGGGACGTCCGTGTCCGCGCCGATATACTTGAACAGCTCGTTCATGAAGCTCTGGCAGAAGCGCATGACCTCAGCGTCGCTCTTGCCCTTGGGGTCGAAGTCGCTGCCGCCCTTGCCGCCGCCGATGGGGAGACCGGTCAGGCTGTTCTTGAAGGTCTGCTCAAAGCCGAGGAACTTGATGATGCTCTCGGTGACGCTGGGGTGGAAGCGCAGGCCGCCCTTGTAGGGGCCGATGGCGCTGTTGAACTGCACGCGGTAGCCGCGGTTGACGTGGAACTGACCCTTATCGTCCTCCCAGGGCACGCGGAACTTGACCAGACGCTCCGGCTCAACCAGGCAGTCCATCACGCCCTCGGTGATGAGCTCGGGACGCGCCTCCACGACCGGCGTGAGCGAATACAGCACCTCGCTGACCGCCTGATGAAATTCCTTCTGCTCGGGATCGCGCGCAATCACGCGCTCCATCAAGCCGCTGAGGTACTCGTTTTTGATTTCCATATTGTGCTCCTCCTTCAGAGTGCTATTAAATTTTATCAACATATTGATTAAGATTATTAAAGCACGAACCGCCTGAAACGTCAATCGGTTGATGGCACAAAAGAATCGGGGCGCAGGCGGAAAACCTTGTCGTTTCTCACGAAGGTGGACGGTTGATTGTGCGGCCTCTTCTGGTATATACTCTATTCATTAAAAAAATACGCGAAAAAAACGCGAAATACGCGGGAGGCGAGACTGTGGCAACCTTTTTACACGCCGTCGCATCGGTGACGGTGATCCTGCTGCTCACGGCGACGGGCTGGTACTGTGGGTTCAAGGGCTGGATGACGGCGCAGACCAAGACGTTTCTGAGCAAGTTTCTGCTGTCGCTGGCGGTGCCGTGCATGAGCATCTACGGCTTGAGCAACAATCTCACGCGCGAGATGCTGGCGGCGTCGCCGAAGCTGCTGGCGGTGTCGTACAGCAGCATTACGCTCAACTTCGCGCTCTCGTATCTGCTCGCGCGGCTGCTGAAGCTCCCGCGCGGACGGCGGGGCGTGTTCATGGTCATGTGCAGCCTGTCCAACTCGATGTTCGTCGGCTACGCCATGTGCACCATGCTCTTCGGCGACGCCTGTGTGCCCTACGTGATGTTCTTCTGGTTTGCCAGCACCTGCTTCACGCAGACCCTCGCCATGTGGCTCATCCGCCGCAGCGGGGAGGCGGCGGGCGGCTCGTGGAGGCAGTCGTTCGCGTTTCTGCGCTCGCCGACGGTGCTGGGCGTCGTCACCGGTATCGCCATCGTGCTGCTGGGCGTCCGGCTGCCGGCGTTTCTCGTGTCGTATCTGAAGTACATGAACAGCGTCGTCTCGCCGCTGGCGCTGCTTCTGACCGGCTACATCATCTATGAGATGGGCTGGGACAAGCTGCGCCTCGACCGGGACCTCAGTGTGGCGATGCTCTGCCGCTTCCTGCTGGGCCCCGCGATTTTCGTGGCGTTCTGCGGCGTTCTCGGTATCGAGGGGCTGGCGCGCAGCACGTTTATCGTGCAGGCGTCCATGCCGACCGTGACGCAGTCGGTCGTCGCCGCCGCGCAGTACGGCGCGGACGAGCAGTTCGCCGCCCGCGGCGCGGCGGTCTCCACGCTGGCGAGCTTCGTCGTGATCCCTGTGCTGATGCTGCTGCTGTGATTGCGGAGCATGAAAAAACGGCGCGTTGTTTGCTGGCCTGCGAACAACGCGCCGTTTTTGTGACAGTATCACACCGGCTCGCGCTTGAGCGTGTCAATCAGCTTCGGGACGAACTGCTTTTTGCGGCTCAGCACGCCGGGGAGGGTGGCGAAGCTGTCCGATACCTCGGCGCCGAAGGCAAGGCGGACGACCTCGTCCGCGCCCTTGCCGGACATCAGCAGGTCGCTGGAGCTGCCGCGCACGTCGGTGAAGAGGTAGAACACGAAGTCCAGCGCCTGCGCCTTCCGTGCGGTTTCCAGATACGGGCCGACCAGCGCCTCCGCCGCCTTGCGGTTCTTCTCACTCATGTAGCTGCCCTGACCGACGCCGAAGTGGTAGCGCCCGCTGTTGAAGACTTTGTAATCCGTGCCGAAGATCTGCTCGGCGGTTTCGCCGCTGATGTCGCCGCCGTGTTCAAACATCTCGTCGGCGTAGGTCTCCAGGTCGACGTTGGCAATCTCCGCGAGGCGGCGCGCCGCCTGCTCGTCGCTGGGGGTGCAGGTGGGCGAGCGGAACATCAGCGTATCGGACAGGATGGCGGAGAGCATCAGGCCCGCCGTCTGCGGGTCGGGCTCGACGCCGTTCTCCTGATACATCTGGTAGATGATGGTGCAGGTGCAGCCCACCGGCATATTGCGGAAGTAGACGGGGTTGTCCGTTTCCAGCGAGCCAATGCGGTGGTGGTCGATGATTTCCAGCACCTCCGCGTTCTCCAGGCCCTCGACCGCCTGTGCCTTTTCGTTGTGATCGACGAGGATGAGCTGCTTTTTGTGCAGGTTCAGCAGGTTTCGGCGGGAGACCACGCCGAGATACTTCCCGTCGTCGCCGAGGACGGGGAAGTAGCGGTGGCGCACGGAGCCCATGATCTTCGTCGCCGTCTCGACCGGGGTGTTGAGGTTTAGGGTCATCAGGCGGTTCCTGAGCATATAGTACCGGATCGGCGCCGCCTGCGAAATGATCTGGCCGGTGGCATAGGTGTTCAGCGGGGTGCTGATGATGAGGCAGTTGTTTTCCTCCGCCAGCATCTGAATGGTCTTGGACACCCTGGAGTCCATGCCGACCACCAGACAGCCCGCCTCCATCTCGATGGCGGTGAGCTGGCTTTCGCTGCGGTTGCTGACGATGACGATGTCGCCCTTTCGGATGGCGCGCTCCATCATTTCCGAGCTGCCCGCGCCGACGATGATGCGCCCCTCCACGGTTTTGCCCTTGCTGTCTCCGACGAGCACCGTGCCGTTGATCGTCTCGATCACGTTGTCATAGCTCGTCTCCGCCTGGGCGAGGATGAAGGGGTCCACGCCGTCCATGTTTGCGGTGGCAACGTCCTGCAACGTGATGAGGCCCTGCAGGTTGTTCTCGTCATCCACGATGCAGAGGGTGCCGAGGTCCTGGTCGCGCATCCGCTCCCACGCCTGGCGCAGGCTCATGCCGCCGTCCACGCCCGGGGCGAGGCGGATGTCCACGTCGCGCATCTGCGGGCTGACGTCGGTATAGAGCTGGGGCGCCTCCGCGCCGAAGCGTTCGAGCACAAACTTGGTCTCGCGGCTGAGCTGACCCGCGCGGCAGGGCTTGTATGAGAGGTTCGCGTCGATTTTGTTCTTCAGTCGGCTGTAGGAGATCGCGGCGCAGATCGAGTCGGTGTCCGGGTTGCGGTGGCCGATGATTTTGACCGCGTGAAAATTGGGGCGGGAGAAATCCTGTTCCGTTGACACGGCGTTCACACCTTTCTGAGCAGCTTCATCCGATTCATGATATCATGCGCACAGGGAAAAGTCCACATAAAAAAACCGAAGGGGACGGCAAATCCCCTTCGGTTTCCGTGTTATTTCTCAGGAAAGCGTCGTGCCGGTGAACAGGCTGACGAGCAGGATGGCGATGATGGCGATGGGGGCGACAAAGCGGATGAGGAAGCCGTACGCCTTCACCAGACCGAACTTCACGCCGCAGCGCTCCACCTCCGCGACGGCGCTTTCGGGCTTCCAGACCCAGCCGACGAAGATGCAGGTGCCCAGCGCGCACAGCGGGATCATAATGCGGTCGGTCAGGAACTCCATCGCGTCGCACAGCGCGGGGAAGGTGACGCCGTTGGCAAAGTCGAACCAGATGCCCTTGAGCGGGAACGCCGCCTGCGAGCAGGTGTAGAGGCAGCCGATGAGGAACAGCACCACGCAGGCGCCGATCGTGGTCGGGGTGCGCTTCCAGCCCATGCGCTCGATGAGGAAGGCGACGATGCCCTCGATGAGCGACACGCTGGAGGTCAGCGCCGCGAACAGCAGCAGCAGATAGAACAGGAAGCCGAAGAACGCGCCGCCGGGCATATGCTCAAACACGCCCGCCAGCGACACGAACGCGAAGCCGCCGCCCTTGCCCACGCCGTCGGGACCGAGGGTCGCAAACACGGCGGGCACGACGATGAAGCCCGCCAGCACCGCGACCATCGTGTCCATCGTGCACACGAGGAAGGTGTTTCTGGCGATGTTCTCGCTCTTGGGCAGATAGGAGCCGTAGGTCACCATGATGGACATACCGAGCGAGAGGGAATAGAACGCCTGCGACAGCGCGATCAGGAAGGTCTGAGGCGTGACCTTCGCCCAGTCCAGCGAGAGCATATAGCGCAGACCATCGCCCGCGCCGGGCAGCGTCGCCGCGCGGACGAACAGGACAATGAGGATGATGAAGAGTGCGGGCATACCGACCTTGTTGAACTTCTCGATGCCGCCCTCGACGCCGCGGATGATAACGACCGCGCAGATGGCGAGGAACAGCGCAGCGAAGAGGATGACCGTCCATGGCATGAAGGTTGCGCCGCCTGCGGCGTCGTAGCCCAGCATGCCGTAGAAGTAGCCCAGCGGATCGCCGTAGACCTTGTGCGGCTCGACGGCGTAACTGGCGACGTAGCGCAGCACCCAGCCGCCGACGTGGGAGTAGTAGCAGGTGATGATGAACGCAACCGCCCAGCCGATCCAGCCGACCCAGGTGTAGCCCTTGTGCCCGAGCTTCTTAAAGGCGTCAACGACGTTGGACTGGCTGGCGCGGCCGAGAGATAGCTCCGAGAGCATGACGGGCATACCCAGCAGCGGCACGATCAGCAGATACATCAGCAGGAACGCTCCGCCGCCGCCCTCAAAGGCTTTGCCGGGAAATTTCCAGATGTTGCCCAGGCCTACGGCGGAGCCTGCGGCGGCGAGGATGAAGCCGAGCTTGCTTCCCCATTGTGCACGATTGTTTTCCATGTGTGACACGTCTCCTTATTTTATAAAAAACATAGTAATTTTACTAAATACGCCCTTGTTTGTAAAGGAAAAAAATATAATAACACTTATTAAAAAATTTCATAACAGAGAATTGACGCAGGACGGGGAAGCGGCTATAATGGCTTTGACACAAAATAAGGGGAGGATTGTGCCATGCAGGGTGCGATTTTTGATATGGACGGGCTGCTGATCGACTCGGAGCGCATCTGGCAGGACGAGTGGCACAGCATCGCGCGGGAGCGCGGCGTCACGCTGCCGGAGGATTTCGCCGCGCAGATCTGCGGCACCGGCGGCGAGCGGACGCGGGAGGTGGTGCGCCGCTGCTATGGAACGGACGATCCGGAGCCCATCCTGCGTGACTGTGCCGGGCGGGTGTACCGGCGGGAGGAGCGGGGTGTGCCGCTCATGCCGGGTGTGCGCACGATCCTGGACGGGCTGCGGGAGCGGGGCTTCCGCATCGCCGTGGCGAGCAGCAGCCCCATGGACATGATCGAGCGCAACCTGCGCTTTCACGGCATCGAGGGCTGCTTTGACGCGCTGGTGTCGGGGCGCGAGGTCGCGCACGGCAAGCCCGAGCCGGACGTTTTCCTGCTGGCGGCGGAGCGCATCGGTCTGCCGCCGCCGCAGTGCTGGGTTTTCGAGGACGGCGTCATCGGCGTGGAGGCGGGCTGGCGCGCGGGCTGCCGCACGGTCATGATCCCCGATCAGGTCGCCCCGACGGATGAGGCGCGCGATATGTGCTGGGGCGTCTATCCCAGCCTGAGCGTGGCATGGGAGACCATCCGAAAGCTGCCGATATAAAGCTGCCGATATAAAGCTGCCGATATAAAGCTGCCGAAATCAAGAGGACGCCTGCCGTCGACGCAGGCGTCCTCTCAGACCGTAGACAAGCCCCGCAGGGTTTCGCGCCCGCAGGCGCGAAAGGAACCTGATCCCTTTTTCTGACGACATGTGCGTCAGAAAAACACCTTGCGCGGAGCGTTCGTGCGCTTTGTCCGCGTTCGCGGACAAAGCGTGCGAGAAGCGGAGCGAAACCCCCTCAAAAAAGCGGCGAAGCCGCTTTTTTGACGCTCTTCTCGTCGACAAAGGCGAATGCCTTTGTCGACGATTGAAAGAGGACGCCTGCCGTCGACGCAGGCGTCCTCTTTTGACGCAAACGGGCGCGCTTACTGCACGGTGCCGTCGCTGTTGAAGGTGGGCAGCTTTTTGAGGAACAGGATGTCCTTGCGCTCTGCTGCGCCGCCCTCGGCAAGGACCGCCATGCGCCCGGCGACCGTGCCGCCCGCTTTTTCGACCAGCGCCTCCATCGCCTTGAGCGAGCCGCCGGTGGAGATCACGTCGTCCACGATGAGGATTCGCTTTCCCCGCATGATCGCCGCGTCGTCGCTGCCGAGATAGAGCTTCTGGAGGGACAGCGTGGTGATGGACTGGTCGTCCACGCTGAGCGGGTCGGGCATATAGACCTTGGGTCCCTTGCGCGCGATGAAGTACTTCGCCGCGCCGCTCTGCCGCGCCATCTCGTGGATCAGGGGGATGCTCTTCGCCTCTGCGGTGAAGAGGTAGTCGTAATCCACCTGTTCCGCCAGCTTGAGCAGGTCGCGCGCGCAGGCGACGGTCAGCTCCTGATCGCCAAACATGATAAACGCGCCGATGGAAAGCTCGTCGTTCACCTTGCAGATGGGAAGCTCGCGGGTCAGCCCCGCGATGTGCATCGTGTAAGTCGCCATAACGAAAACTCCCTTTCGTACAGAAAATAACGCTATAATTATACAAGAGGCACGGCAAAAGTCAAGCGTATCTCGGTAAAATTGGCGCTTGCAAGGCGTTGACGAGTATGCTATAAATATAGCTTATGTAATGTTGAATCCCGCAAAAGGAGACTGCAAAATGATAAAACAACAACTCGAAGCCATCCGCGCGGCGGCGGTCGCGGCGATGGAGAAGGCTGAGAAGGCGGAGGAGCTGGAGACGCTTCGCGTCCGGTACCTCGGCAAGAAGGGCGAACTGACCGCCGTGCTCAAGCAGATGGGCAAGCTCTCCGCCGAGGAGCGTCCCGTGATCGGGCAGCTCGCCAACGACGTCCGCGCGAAGCTGGAGAGCGCCATCGAAAGCCGCGCCGCGCTGATCGCCGAGCGCGTGATGGCGGCGAAGCTGCTCAGCGAGACCGTGGACGTGACCATTCCCGGCGAGCCGCGCCGCCTCGGCAAGCAGCACCCGATGTATCAGGTGCTCGACGAGATTGAGGATATCTTCATCGGCATGGGCTTTGAGGTTATCGAGGACCGTGAGGTGGAGCTTTCCGAGTACAACTTCACTAAGCTCAACGTGGAGGAGGGACATCCCGCCCGCGAGTGGAGCGACACCTTTTATTTTACCGAGGACAGCTCCGTCCTTCTGCGCACCCAGACAAGCCCCATGCAGATCCACGCCATGGAGACCCGCCCGCTGCCCATCCGCATGATCGCCCCCGGGCGCGTCTACCGCAAGGACGAGGTGGACGCCACGCATTCGCCCATGTTCCACCAGATCGAGGGCATGGCGATCAACAAGGGCATCACGATGGCGGACCTGAAGGGCACACTCAACGAGGTCGTGCGCCGGCTCTACGGCGAGGATACCGTTACCCGCTTCCGCCCGCACCACTTTCCGTTCACGGAGCCGAGCTGCGAGATGGACATCCAGTGCTACAAATGCCATGGCGCGGGCTGCCCCACCTGCAAGGGCGAGGGCTGGATCGAGGTGCTGGGCGCCGGCATGATCCACCCGAAGGTGCTTGAGGGCTGCGGCATCGACTCCTCCGTGTATTCCGGCTGGGCGTTCGGCTTCGGGCTGGAGCGTCTGGCGCTGGGACAGTATAAGATCAGCGACCTGCGTCTTATCTTTGAGAACGACGTGCGGTTCCTGGAGCAGTTCTGAGGAGGGAGGGCATTCAGCATGAAGTTAAGCAGAAAATGGCTCAATGAGTTCGTTGACCTCAGCGATGTCAGCGACAAGCGGTTCAACGATGAAATGACCCTCTCCGGCTCCAAGGTCGAGACCGTCGAGCGCGAGGGCGCGGAGATCAAAAACGTCGTCGTCGGCAGGATCGTCGAGATGGTCCGCCACGAGAACAGCGACCATATGTGGGTCTGCCGGATCGACGTGGGAAGGGAAGCCCCCATCCAGGTCGTTACCGGCGCGCAGAACCAGAAGGCGGGCGATCTCGTCATCGTCGCGCTGGACGGCGCGGAGCTGCCCGGCGGCAAGCGCATTGAGGCGGGCAAGCTGCGCGGCGTCCTGTCCGAGGGGATGTGCTGCTCCTTCGCGGAGCTGGGCATGACCGCGCACGACTGGCCCCATGCCGCAGCCGACGGCTTGATGATCCTCAACGCCGACCCCGAGCTCATGGCGAAGGACCCCGGCCCCGGCGACGAGATCACCGGCGTGCTGGGCTATGACGACTCCGTGGTCGAGTTCGAGATTACGCCGAACCGTCCCGACTGCCTGAGCGTCATCGGCCTCGCCCGCGAGGCGAGCGCGACGTTTGACCGTCCGCTCAGGCTGCACCGGCCGGACGTCAGGGGCTGCGGCGGCAGCATCGCCGACCTCGTGGACATCGAGATCGAGGACGGGGACCTCTGTCCGCGCTACACCGCGCGCATGGTCCGGAACGTTACAATCGCGCCGTCCCCCCTGTGGATGCGCGAGCGCCTGCGCGCCTCCGGCGTGCGGCCGATCAACAACATCGTGGACATCACGAATTACGTGATGCTCGAATACGGCCAGCCGATGCACGCCTTTGACTTCTCCTGCGTGGAGGGCAACCGGATCGTCGTCCGCACCGCGCGCGAGGGCGAGACCATCCGGACGCTGGACGGCAACGAGCGCAAGCTGACCGCAAATATGCTCTGCATCTGTGACGAGAGCCGCCCCGTCTGCGTGGCGGGCGTCATGGGCGGCGCGAACAGCGAGATCGTCGGCGACACGGCGATGGTGCTCTTTGAGAGCGCGAACTTCAACGGCGTGTCCGTCCGCCGCACGGCGACGGCGCTGGGCATGCGCACCGACGCCTCCTCCCGCTATGAGAAGGGGCTCGACCCGATGAACACGATCAAGGCGGTCGAACGCGCCTGCGAGCTGGTCGAGCTGCTGGGCTGCGGCGAGGTTGTGGATGGCGTGATGGACGTCATCGCCCGCGACCGGGCGGAGACGGTCATCCACATGGAGCCTGCCGGAATCAACGCCTTCCTCGGCACGGACATCCCGGCGGAGGATATGTACGCCTATCTCGCCCGCGTGGGCATCGAAAGGCTGGACGACAGCTTTCCCGACGCCGATGTGCGCGTGCCCTCGTGGCGCGGCGACGTGCTGGCGATGGCGGACCTGGCGGAGGAGGTCGCCCGCTTCTACGGCTATAACAACATTCCCAACACCCTGACCAACGGCGCGTCCACGCGCGGCGGCTTCACCGACGTGCAGAAGTTTGAGCGCTCGCTGGGTGTCTCCTGCCGCGCGCTGGGCTTTGACGAGATCATCACCTATTCATTCATCTCCCCGTCGTACTACGACAAGATCCGTATGGCGGAGGACGATCCCCGCCGCGCAAGCCTGCGGATCCTCAACCCGCTGGGCGAAGACACCTCCATCATGCGCACGACCACCCTGCCCTCCATGCTCGAAATCATCACCCGCAACTACAACTACCGCAACCGGTCCGCGCGCCTCTATGAGCTGGGCAAGGTCTACCGCCCCCGCGCCGACGGTCTGGCGGACGAGCCGAAGGTGCTCTCCCTCGGCGCCTACGGCGACGGGATCGACTTTTTCGGCTTCAAGGGCGCGGTCGAGGCGATTCTGCGCGAGGCGAAGGTCGGCGCCGTCCGCTTCGAGGCCTGCGGCGACAACGCCGCCTACCACCCCGGCCGCTGCGCCAGGGTCCGCGCGGGCGAGACGCTGCTGGGCGTGTTCGGCCAGATACACCCGCTCGTCGCCGCGGCCTACGGCGTCGAGGCGGAGGTCTACGCCGCCGAGCTGAGCTTTGAGGCGCTGTGTGCCGTGCGCGGCGGCAAGCCGGAATATCAGCCGCTGCCGAAGTTCCCCGCCGCCACGCGCGACATCGCCGTGGTCTGCGCCGAGTGCGTGACCGTCGGCGCGCTGGAGGACTGCATCCGCGACGCGGCGGGCGGCCTCCTGCGCGAGGTGACGCTGTTTGACGTCTATCGCGGACCCGGCATCGCCCCGGGCAGCAAGAGCGTTGCGTTCTCGCTTGTGCTCCGCGCTGACGACCGCAGTCTCACCAGCGAGGAGGCGGACGCCGCCATGAAGCGCATCGTCGCCGCGCTGAACGAAACGCTGGACGCGCGCCTGCGCTGATTCTTTTCAACAGTTCGCACAAAAGCCTTTACTTTTTGGCTGAGCTGCGTTATACTACCAGCATAAAGGAGGGGACAGGACATGGATGACTTCACCCGTAAATTTGACGCTGTACAGGAAAAGGACGCCGCGATTCGCCATATTCTCACCACGGTCTACGCCGCGCTGGAGGAGAAGGGCTACAATCCGGTGAACCAGATCGTGGGTTATATCCTCTCCGAAGACCCCACCTACATCACCAACCACCACGAGGCGCGTACCCTGATCCGCAAGCTGGACCGGGACGAGCTGCTGCAGGTGCTGGTGCGCAACTATCTGAATAAGTGAGAGGATTCCCACACAAAAAAACAGAGGCTTTCCGCCGCGCGCGGAAAGCCTTTTGTTATTTTGCACAAGATATCGCGCGGATTCTCTCCGCTTTTTCCATTGCCTGCGGTTGACAGATGCGAATCAAGGTGTTAAAATAGTTACAAATTGTAACAGATTATAAAGGGAGGTCATTATGGCTGAAGAAAAGGTCCTCATGTACGACGGTCATCCGCTGCGCCGCGCGGACAACCTGATTTATTACGGCTCCATGGCGGATAAGTACATCGTCATGATGCAGGTGCTCGCCAGCGAGCCGCTCAAGGACATCACGCTGGCCAAGCGTGTTTCCATCCAGCTCCAGCTCACCAGCCCCAACCTCAAGTCCCGCGACCGGGTGGTGCGCAGCACGGAGAAGGGCAGCCTGGCGGAGGCGATGGAGTTTGCCTCCATCTGGCTCAACCGTGCGCTGTCCGGCAAGATGTAAACGATGTAAATTTTGAAAAGGATTACGAAAGAGTTATGAAGAACACGATGAAGAAAACAGGCTCCAGGCTGCATGTACTGCGCACGGCGGCGGTCAGCGCCGCTCTGGTCTGCGCGATGACGGCGGGCGCGCTCGCCGCAGACGCCGGTATCATCACCGGCGACGTTGTCAACGTCCGCAAGGGTCCCGGCACCGGCTATGACCGGGTCGAGCAGCTTGCCAAGGGCAGGCAGGTCTCGATTCTCGCCGAGGAGAACGGCTGGTACAAGATCGCGTGGAACAACTCCACGGGCTATGTCAGTAAGAGCTACGTTTCGGCGAGCGGCGCCTCCGTCTCCGCGCCCGCCGACGTGACGCCCAACGCAACCGTCACCGGCGGCAACATCAACGTGCGCACCGGCCCCGGCACGGGGTACAGCCGCGTCGCCGTGGTCGGCACGGGCAAGCGCGTCGCTATGCTCGAGACCAGCGGCAATTGGTGGAAGATCGGCTTCGACGGCAAGGCGGGCTATATCATAAGCTCCTACATCATCCGCGACGGCGCGCAGGTCCCCGCTGCGGAGACGGCGCCTGCGGAGCCCGCCGCCGTGACCGTCGAGGGCAACGCCACGATCAAGGGCGGCAACATCAACGTGCGCACCGGCCCCGGCACGGGGTACGATCGCATCGCCGTGGTCGGCACGGGCAAGCGCGTCACGCTGCTGGGCGAAGAAGGGGGCTGGGTCAAGATCGGCTTCGACGGCAAGGTCGGCTACCTCCTCGGCACCTATCTCACGCCGGATGCCGGGGCGATGGAGAGCGTCGTCGCGGCAGAGGCGGCGGCGGACGATTTCCCCACCATTACGGTGGAAGCGGTCGCCCTTTCCGCCGACGACGCCGAGGGTACGCCCAGCGAGAGCCGTCCCGGCGTCATCACCGGCGGCACAATCAACGTCCGCGTCGGTCCGAGCACGGACAGCGACCGCATCACGCAGGTCAGCACCGGCAAGAAAGTGACGATTCTCGGCGAGGAAAACGGCTGGTTCCAGATCGGCTTTGACGGGAAGACCGGCTATGTGCTGAGCAAGTATGTCTACGAGGGCGAGAGCCTGCCCGTTTCCTCCGTCGGACAGCAGGTCGCGGCGATGGCGGCGCAGTATGTCGGCACGCGCTATGTTTACGGCGGCGCCGCCCCCGGCGGGTTTGACTGCTCCGGCTTCACGCTGTACCTCTACAAGCAGTTCGGCTACTCTCTGCCGCACACGGCGTCGGGCCAGTACGCAAACTGCGGCGTCAAGGTCTCGCGCAGCGAGCTCCAGCCGGGCGACCTTGTGTTCTTCACCAGCTCCGGCTCCGGCGGGCGCATCACCCACGTCGGCGTGTACACAGGCAACGACCAGATCATTCACGCCCGCTACAGCGTCGGCAAGGTGTATGTCAACTACCTCTACGAGAACTACTATAACAAGAACTACGTCGGCGCGATCCGCCTCGCGTGACGCACATGATATGACATAATTTAATACTATTATCTGACTAAAAGAACGGAATCTCTCCGGCATTTTTTCCGCCATACTTCGTTGTCGTCCTTGATGGGCGCCAGCCCATCTGCGTCCTCCGCCTCGTCTGGCGAAAAAACTGCTCGGAGATTTTTCCGATATTCTAATCAGATAATAGTATAAAACAAGGGACCGTGAAGTCCGGGCGCGTTTTGTCTCGCCTTTTCTTCACGGTCTCTTTTTTATCGTCTTATATTATCGCCTTGCCCGCCGCAGACGGAGCGTCAGCGCCGCCGCCGATCCGACCGCCAGCACGGCGGAGAGCGCCTGCGACACGCGCACGGGCGCGCCGAAGAGGGTCAGGTCGAAGAGGTGAAGGCTGTCCTCGCGCAGGCCCTCGATCCAGGTCCGCCCCAGCCCGTACCAGAACAGGTAAAAGAGAAGGTTTTGCCCGTCGAAGCGGCGGCGCTTCGTCAGCACCAGCCAGATCAGCAGGAAGCCGACGAGGTTCCACAGGCTTTCGTAGAGGAAGGTCGGGTGCACGTCATAGGCTTCGCCGGTGGATGCCCAGAGGCGCATCCGCCACGGTACGTCCGTCACCGAGCCGAACGCCTCGCGGTTCATGAAGTTGCCCCAGCGCCCGATCATCTGCCCGATCAGCACGCCCATCACCGCGTCGTCCATCGCCGCGAGGTAGGGGAAGCCCTTCACGTGGCTGACGATATAGGCGGTGAGGAACGCGGCGATGATGCCGCCGTAGATGGCGAGTCCGCCGTCCCAAATGCGCAGCATCCTGCCGAAGTCGAGCGAGCCGTCCGCCGCGCGGTACAGGTCGAGGTAGAAGACGATATAGTACAGCCGCGCGCCGAGGATGCCCATCGGCATTGCCCAGAGCGTACCGTCCGTGATATCGTCCTCGCGGAGCCGGAAGCGCCGCGCCTGCTTCGTGCAGAACCACAGGCCCAGCAGCAGCCCCGCCGCGATGAAAATGCCGTACCAGTAGACGCCGTGTCCGATGTCGAGCGCCTTGTTGCTCGCGGTGAACTGCCGGTCCCCGAACAGCCCGGGGAAGGCGATGGGCGAGGTGCTGGGAATGACGTCCTTGAGCCTCATGCGTCCGCCTCGCCTTTCGGAACGATGATCGAGGTCGCGCGCCGCGTCTCGACGATGTTCTCGCGCAGAAACGCCTCCACGTCCGCCTTGGAGATGGCGTCGTAGACCTCCGGGAAGCGCAGCGCGTCAAAGCCCCGGAAGCAGCCGTCCGCCAGAGAGATGGCAAGGTTCTCGAACGAGTTGAGCGAGCGCAGCGACGCGCCGAAGTTCGCCCGGCGGATCTGCTCGTAGTAGTCCGCGTCCACGCCCTCGCGCCCGAGGCGCGCCGCCTCGTCCATGATCGCGCGTGCCACCGCCTCACTCTCGCGCCCCTCGCCACCCGCAAAGACGTAGGCGGCACCGGGGAGCTGGTCAAAGTCGCCGCCGAAGCTGCTGTTGATGAGCCCTTCGTCGTACAGGCGCATATACAGCGGGGAGGATTCGCCGAAAAGCAGGTCGCAGGCAAGCTCCCCGATCAGGCTTTGACGGAACAGCGCCTCTCCGTCCGCGACCGCCGGACACTTGAAGCCCACGAGGAATTGCTGCTGGGCGACCTCCATCGCGCAGGCGACGGACTTCTCGGCAACGGCGGGCTCCTCCGCCGCGCCGTAGTCGCGCTCGATGACGCCGCCCGCCTCCTTCGGCAGCACCTCCCGCGCCAGCGAGAACACCGTCTCCGGCTCCACATTGCCCACGACGCACAGCAGCATGTTCGACGGCGCGTAGAACGCCTTGTGGCAGGCGTAGAGCGTCTCGGGCGTGATCTCCTGAATGCTCTCCACCGTGCCCGCGATGGGGACGCGCGCGGGGCTTGTGCGGTACAGGCAGCCGAGCAGGTTTTTGTACACGCGCCAGTCGGGCGTGTCCTCGGTCATGCGGATTTCCTGCGCGATGATGCCGCGTTCCTTGTCCACGCTCTCCTGCGTGAAGTACGGCACGGAGACGAAGGACAGCAGGATCCGCAGGTTTTCTTCAAAGTAGTCGGTGCAGTCGAAGTAGTACGCCGTCATGGAATTGGCGGTGAAGGCGTTCGGCTCCGCGCCGTTCCGGGACAGCTCCTGCAGGGCGTTCCCATCCTCGGTGTCGAACATCTTGTGTTCGAGATAGTGCGCGATGCCGGCGGGCGTGTCGTGCCAGACGCCGCCGAGCCGGAAGCGCATGTCCATGCCGCCGTAGCGCGTGGCAAAGAAAGCGTAGCGCCTGCGGTAGCCCGGCTTGGGCAGCACGGCGACGCGCAGCCCGTTCGGCAGCGTCTCGGACAGCACCGTTTCGCCGATGCGCGGGTATTCGGTCTTATTCATTGGCTTCGCCCTCCCCCTTGAGGAAATACACGGTGTCCAGCGTCATGCTCCGCGCGGCGGCGACGACACGCTCCGGCGTCACGGCGTCAAGCGCGTCAAGCAGCTCCTCCTCGCTCTCCCACAGGCCGGTCACCGCCTGGCCGAGCAGGTTTTCCTCCATGCGCGTGCCGGAGTCCTCCCGCGAGCGAACGGCGCTGCGGAGCACGCCCTTCGCGCCCTCCAGCTCCCACGGCTCCAGCTCGCCGCTTTGGATGCTTGCCAGCTGGGCGAAAATCTCGCTCTTCGCGCGCGCTTCGTCCGCAAACTCCACGCCGGAGGACACCGTCACGATGCCCTTGGAGCGGTGGTAGCCGGAGGAGGCGTAGTAGCACAGGGACAGCTTCTCGCGCACGTTGAGGAAGAGGCGGGAATTGCTGTAGCCGCCGAAAATCAGGTTGGCGACCATCATCGCGTGCCGGTCGTCCGTCGCGGCGCGCCAGCCCATCGACAGCTTGCCCTGCGTCACGTCCATCGTCTCCGTGATGCTGCGCGGCGTCTCCGGCGCGGCGACGCGGACGGAGGCGGCGGGGGAGACGCGCGCGCCGTGTGGCAGCGCCGCGACGCCGCGCCGCAGCGCGTCTTCCACGCGCGCCTCCTCCGCGCTGCCGCAGTAGAACAGCTCGACGCGCGCGGTCATCAGGGTCTGCTGGTAGAAGTCCCACAGTCCCGCGCCGTCCAGCGCGGCGACCGCCTCCTCCGTGCCGAGGCGGGAGACGCCGTAGCGCTCAAGGCGGCACATCTCCTCGAGCAGGCGCTTGTCGGCGTAGTCGCGCTTATCGTCCAGCACGGCGCGGATGGCGTCGATGAGGTTGTCCTTTTCGCCGTCCACATAGTCCCGGCGGAAGACGCCGCCCTCCGTCGCCGGGCGCAGCAGCACCTCGCCAAGCAGCGCGGCGGTGGGTTCGAGCAGCTTTTCGCCGCCGAGGGCGAAGCGATCGTCAATAAAGCTGGCGAGGAAGCCGAGGCACTGGTTTTCGCCCTTCTTGCGCACAGTGAAGCTCAGCCCCGCCCCGTAGAGCAGGTCGAGCGCGCGGGAGAGCGCAAGCATGTCGCCGTGGCGCGCCGTGCCGCGGCGCAGAACGGCGGGCAGCAGCGCCCCCGCCGAGGCGCGCGCCGCGTCAAGCGGGACGACGAGCTGCGCCGACAGCAGCCCGGTCTTGAATTTTGTGGCGTGGATATAGTTGAAAAATACGCCGGGGGAGAGTTCCTTGCGAACAGTTTTCATCATGGCTCATCCTTGTCGGTTTAGATTCGCCCCTTAGCATAACACGAAACGCCGTGGAATACTACCCCTTTCTGTCATTCCGCCACGGCGACAGCATTTACTTTCTTAAGCCGACGTGATACTATGTAAACTCAAGG
>CAMKFK010000012.1 GCA_946411835.1 uncultured Clostridia bacterium | reverse complement strand
GCGGAACAGCTGCTACTATACTAGCTTACTCCGATTTTGTCAAGTGCTTTTTTGAAATTTTTTAAAAAAAGTTTTTTGGGGCTGCGGCTGACAAATTTCAACGCTTGTGCTATACTATTCATGGCATTTCATAACATCATTTGAGAGGAGGCGGACACATGCGCTTCACGAGCCTGAGCGCCACTTTCGGCACACTGGAACGGCGCTCGTTCGCCTTTCTGCCGGGGCTGAACGTCATCGAGGCGCCCAACGAATCCGGCAAGTCCACGCTGGCGATTTTCCTGCGGACGATGCTCTACGGCCTGTCCACGCGCGACCGGGGGCTGCTGGCGGACAAGAACCGCTTCCGGCCATGGACGGGCGCGCCCATGCGCGGAACGCTGTCGCTGGAGAGCGAGACGCTGGGCGCGGTCACGCTGACGCGGGACACGACGCGCGCCGACAGCCCAATGGGGCGCTTCGCCGCGACATACACCGGCACGGGCGACCCGGTCCCCGGGCTGAGCGCCGCCGACTGCGGCGAAACGCTGCTGGGCGTACCCTGCGAGGTGTACGAGCGAAGCGCGTTCATCCGGCAGAGCGGGCTGGCGATCAACGCAAACGCCGAGCTGGAACGCCGCATCGCGGCGCTCATCACCACGGGTGAGGAGGGCGTCTCGTTCACGGAGGCGTCGGCAGCGCTGAAAAAGCAGCTCAACGCGCGCCGCGCCAACGCCCGCAGTGGGCTGATCCCCACCCTGGCGCAGGAGATCGACGCCGACCGCGCGACGCTCGACGAGCTTGCGCGGCTGCGGGACGAACGCGCCGCCGCCGAGGAGGACCTCGGCGCGCTGGGACAGCGGGAGGCGGCGCTGCGCGAGGCGCTGCGGACGCACGAGATCGCGGACGTGCAGGAGCAGTACGCTGCGCGGGAGTACGCCAAGCGGGACGCCGAAACGGCGGAGCGGCGCGAACGGCAGTTCCGCGCCATGCTCGCGGAGATGTGCGTTCCGCCGCAGGAAACGCTGTCGGAGGACCGGCGGCGGCTCGAAACGGCGGACGAGCTGGCGCAGCAGCTCGCGGAGGCGGAGCAGGCGCGGCTGGACGACGACGCGGCGCGTCAGGCATTCCTCGCCGCGCCGAAGCCGAAGGCGCTCTCCGCGCTCGCCGTACTGTGGCTCGCCGCGTGTGCGGGCTGCATCGCGGTGTCCGCCGCCGTCTCGTTTACGACGCTCCTGCCGCCTGCGGCGCAAAACGCGACTTTCGTCCTGCCCGTGTTCGCGGTTTTGTTCGGCTTCGCGCTGCGCCGCCGCAGGGCGAAGCGCAAGGCGTATGACAGCCGGTCGGACGAGCTGTCCGCCGCCCTGCGGGAGGCCGAAGCGGTCTGCGCCGCGCTCAAGAGTCAGCGCGAGCGGACGATGGCGCAGGTCTACGCCGACCTCCCCGTCGGGGACGAGACGAGCGCACGCGCCTACGTCCGCGAGAACCTCGAACGCTACGACACGCTTTCCCAGCTGACGCAGGACGCCGCCGCCAAACGGCAGCGCTGTGAGCTCTGCCCGCGCCCGGACCTCCGGGGCGTCCCCGCCTACCCGGTGACGCGACCGGCCGAATCGCCGGAGGCGCTGCGCGCGGCGCTGGCGCGCGTCGCGGAGCAGCAGAGCGCGGCGCGCAGCCGCGCGGACGTCGCCGCCGGACAGCTCGCCGCCCTTGGGGATGTTGCCGAGCTGGAGGCGTCGCTGGCGCAGAAGCAGGTCCGGCTCACCGAGGCGCAGGCAGAGTACGACGCCATCGCCATGGCGATGGACGCGCTCGACCGGGCGAACATGACGCTGCAAAGCCGCTTCTCGCCGGAGCTGGGCAAGCGGGCGGCGGCGTACTTCGCGGCGCTGACCGGCGGGAGGTACGACGCCGTCGTCCTTGACCGCTCGTTCCGCGCGCTTGCCACTGAGCACGGCGAAAGCGTTGGTCACGACGCCGCGCTGCTCAGCCAGGGCGCGGGCGACCAGCTCTATCTCGCGGTGCGTCTCGCCATCTGCGACATGGTGCTGCCCGCCGAGCGCCACATCCCGCTGGTGCTGGACGACGCGCTCATCAACTTCGACGACCGCCGCTGCGCCGCCGCGCTGGAGCTGCTGCTGAAGCTGGCGCAAACGCGGCAGATCCTCCTGCTCACCTGCCAGCACCGCGAGGCGGCGTATCTGGCGGGGCGGGAGAACGTACACTATATACAGAATACAGATATACAGCAAATCGACCCCACAATTTGAAAAGGAGATATCGCATGAGTGAAGCAACCGTAGAAACCTGCACGAGCAACTGCTCGACCTGCGGAAAGGACTGCGCGTCCCGCACGTCGCCCCAGTCGCTGCGCAAGGCGCACCACGAGCTCGCCCGCGTCGGGCGGGTATACGGCGTCGTGTCCGGCAAGGGCGGCGTCGGCAAGAGCATGGTCACAAGCCAGCTTGCCGTGCTGCTGCGTCGCCGGGGCTACGCCGTCGGCGTCATGGACGCGGACGTGACCGGCCCGTCCATCCCGCAGGCATTTGGCATCCATGAGAAGGCGACGGGCACCGAAAACGCGCTGTTCCCCTGCGTCAGCAAGGGCGGCGTGCAGGTCATGAGCATCAACGTCCTGCTCGACGATGAGACCGACCCCGTGATCTGGCGCGGCCCGGTCATCGGCGGCGTGGTGCAGCAGTTCTGGACGGACGTGCTGTGGGACGTGGACTACCTGATGGTCGATATGCCCCCGGGCACCGGCGACGTGTCGCTCAACGTCTTCCAGCAGCTCCCGCTGGACGGCATCATCGTCGTCACCTCGCCGCAGGAGCTGGTAAGCATGGTCGTGGAGAAGGCGGTCAAGATGGCGGAGAAAATGGACGTGCCCATCGTGGGGCTGGTGGAGAACATGAGCTTCCTTGCCTGCCCCGACTGCGGCAAGCGGATCTCCCTCTTCGGGGAGGGCAAAACCGAGGACGCGGCGCGCCGTCACGGTCTCGCGCTGCTCGCGCGGATGCCCATCGACCCGGCGCTGGCAAAGCTGGTGGACGAGGGGAAGATCGAGGAACTGCAAAGCAGCGCGCTGGAGCCGGTGGCGGACGTCATCGCCGCGCGGTAAACGAAAAACAGGAGCGGCGTTGGAACCGCTCCTGTTTTTTGTTGATCGGTCATACCGGGCGCGCGTCATTCGCTGCCGTTCCCGGCGGGCGGGGTATCAGTAAGAGATGACGCCCAGCGTTTTGAGGATGTTGCACAGCGTCGCCGCCGCCTGCTCGCGGGTCGCGGGGGCGGAGGGGGACACGGCGGTGAGCTGGGCATAGAGCATATTGCCGTCGTAGCCGGTCAGCACGCTTGCCGCCTCGCGCGCCCACGGGCGAAAGCGGGCAAACGGCGCAAGCGCGTCCTCCGTCAGCGCGAGGGCGTAGTCGTCCACCCGGAAGTTCAGGAAGCGGGCAAGCCGTCCCATCACCGTGACGAGCTGCTCCTGCGTCAGCGGACCGTTCGGGTCAAAGCGCCCGCCGCCGACGCCCTGCATGAACCCCAGCGACGCCACGGCGTTGACCGCCCCGGCGTACCAGCCGTCCTCCGCCACGTCGGTGAAGCCGAAGGACGGCGCCGATGTGTTCAGTGCGTTGGCGAGCATGGTCGCCAGCTCCGCGCGGGTCAGGCCGTCGTGGGGGTGGAAGCGCTTTGTGCCGTCGCCGGAGAGCAGCCGGTACGCCGCAAGGGTGTCGATCTGCGCGGCATAGGGGCTTTCGGCGCTGTCGGAAAAGCCGCGCCGCTCGCAGTCCACGCCGAGATACGCCGCCACCATCGCCGGGTCGAGCGCGAGCTCCGTACCGTCCACGGTGCACCAGAGCGCGGCGTCCGGCGCCAGCGCCTCCAGCAGCGCGCGCAGCGCCTCACCGTCCCCATTGTCCCGCGCGGCGGCGAGATCGACGTAGAAGGTGTGGCCGTTGAGCGTCAGGCGCAGCCACTCGCCGGACTGCGGCTTCGACGCGGTCAGCAGCGCCGCCACGCCGTCGGTCGCCTCGTCGGACACCAGAAGCGTCGGCAGGACGCCGATGCGGTCGGTGGTATTGCCGTCCGCGCAGTAGAAGCGGTACGCCGTCACCTTGAGGGTGTCGCCGTCGAAGAGCTCGGGGTAGCGCTCCCGGTCCAGCACGACCTGCGCCGTGCCCTTGCCGAAGGTGCGCGAGCCAATCACGACGCCCGCCCTCTCGGCGCGAATGCCGCCGGAGAAGATTTCCGAGCCGCTGGCGGAGTGCCCGTTGACGAGGACGATCACAGGCTTGTCCGTCTGCGCCTTGGCAAAATACAGGGTGTAGAACGATTCCCCGTCCGCGAGGCGGTAGAACAGCTTGGGGCCCATGCCGGTGAAGGCGCCCAGCGAGCCCGACGCCGCGTCGGCAAGACCGCCCAGATTGTCGCGCAGATCGACGATCCACTGCGTCACCTGCTCGTTGTTCTGCGCAATGCCCTCGCTGAAATAGGTGTCGGTCTGAGAACCGAAGCTGTCGCAGTCGAAGACGCCGACGTCGCCGTCGCGCGTGACCTTGGTGTTGTGGATGGGGACGGTGCGGCGCTCAATGCGGTAATCGCGGACGCCGCCGTCCGCGCGGCGGACGGTCAGCGTGACATAGGTGCCCTCCTCGCCGAGGATGCGCGCGCGGTGGGCATCGAGCGCGGGAACGCAGCTCACGCCGTCGATGGCGACGATGAGGTCGTTGAGCGCGAGCCCGGCGTCCTTCGCGCCGCCGCCGTCGAGCAGCATGGTGATGCGAATGCCCTCTGCCGTGAACGAGATGCCCGCGCCGATGCCGGTGACGCTGTCCTCCTTCTCCACGGTGTCGAGAAAGCGCTCGCTCTCCGCCGCGCTCATGTAGTAGGTATAGGGGTCGCCGACGGCGGAAAACAGCGCGTCGAGCGTGTCCGCCTCGTAGGCGGCGGCAGGGAGCGGGTCGATGTAGTGCTCCTCCAGCAGTCCGATCGCCTGTTCCACGCTCAGCGCGTCGGCGCAGGTCAGGCAGAGCGTAAGCGTGCAGAGCAGCGCCGTCACCCTGCGGGTCAATGCTTTCATGATAACGTCTCCTTAGTGCAAAAGATACCTATTCGATCGCGAAACTGCGTTTCGCAATCGAGGACTCGCGCTTATCGCACGCGCCCCACGGGGGACGGGGCGCGTTTGGTCGGCGCGAGGGCTCGCTTTCGCTCGCCTCAGGGCGTTTTTGCCGCGGCAAAGCCGCGTCAAAAACGATTTTATAACCCTTCGGCCCGATTGACGAAGCATTCTCTCGACTTTCGCAATCGACCAGCAAAAGATACCGTTATTATAATCCAACGGCGAGAAAAAGCAAAGGGAAATGTTGAAAACCGCGCGACTTTGGGCTATACTGGGAAAAACGCTTTTCGGAGGACGCCATGGAACAGCAATACGGCACGCTATACATCGTCGCAACGCCCATCGGCAACGCGCGCGACATGAGCGAGCGCGGCAGGGAGATACTGGAAACGGTCGACATCATCGCGGCGGAGGATACGCGCCGCAGCGTCGTGCTGCTCAACAAGCTCGGCATCTGCAACGACCTCTCTGCCAACCACAAGTTCAACGAGCACGGCAAGGCGAGGTGGTTCGTCTCGCAGCTGCTGGCGGGCAAGAGCATCGCCGTCATCACCGACGCGGGGACGCCCTGCATCTCCGACCCCGGCAACGAGCTCATCAAGGCGGCGCTCGAGAGCGGCGTCCGCGTCGTCGGCATTCCCGGCGCCTGCGCGGCGGTGACGGCGCTGTCCATCTCCGGCTTCGACCTCTCGACCTTTTTCTTCTACGGGTTCTTTCCCCGCGAGAACGCCGACCGCCGCCGCGTGCTGAACATGATGCGCCGGGGCAGCACGCGGACCTACGCCTTCTATGAATCCCCAAAGCGCATCATGGGCGCGGTGGAGTTCCTGATCGACGCCGGGGCGGACGTGCAGCTGTGTCTGTGCAACGACATGACCAAGCTCCACGAGACCGCCTTTCGCGGCGCGCCCGCCGAGGTGCGCGAGCAGCTGCTCGCCAAGGGGAACTACGAAAAGGGCGAATACGCCATGATCGTCGAGGTCGCGGAGGCGTACTTCCTGCGCGAGGCGGAGCACGTCAGCACCCCCGAGGCGCTGCTGGCCGACTGCATGGTGAAGCGCGGCGTCACGGTGAAGGACGCGATCCGGCTGCTGCTTGGGGACGACAACAACACCTACAGCAAAAACGAGCTCTACACCGCGTCCCTGAACCTGAAGGCGCTCTTCGCATGACAAACACAAACGGGCGTGCCGCAGAACCTTTCATTCTGCGGCACGCCCGTTGCTGATGCGCGTATTACAGCCCCAGTCCGCCGAGGTTGCCGAAGGAACCGAGGTTGAGGCTGTTCGTCAGCTGATCCATGCTGGCGTTCATCGCCTCCTCCGCCTGGCGCAGCGCCTCGTTGACGGCGGAGATCACAAGGTCCTGGAGCATCTCCACGTCATCGGGATCAACCGCCTCCGGCTTGATGGTCAGCGAAGTGAGCTCCTTCTTCCCGCTCACCGACGCGCTGACCACGCCGCCGCCGACGCTGGCGGAAAAGGTCTTCCCCTCGACCTCCTGCTGCCGCGCCGCCATGTCCTCCTGCATCTTGGCGATTTGCTGCTGCATATTCATCTGGCGCGCGGACAGGCCGCTGCCGTTGGAAAAGCCGCGCTTCGCGCTGTAACCCTTTGCCATAGTCGTATCCTCCGTATCATTTCACGGTAAAACCGTCGAATTTTCCGCCGATCTGCAAGAGATCGCGCATTTTGTCGTGTGCCTCGCCCTCCGGCTCGCCCACCGTCAGGCGCACCGTCACGTCCCGTCCGACCGCCGCGCCCGTCACTTCGGCGATGACTCCGGCGGCGTCGTGCCGTTCCAGCATATTCTTCCCCTGATCGTTCGCGCAGTAGACCGTCAGCACGCCGCCGACCAGACGCCCCTTCGCCAGGCCGACGAAGCTGCGCAGCGGCACGGGGAGCCGGTTCTTGTAGCTCTCCATCAGCCGCTCGAACACGTCGCCGTCCGCGCTCTGTTCGGCGGGCTCCGGCGCGGCCTCCGGTTCCGGCGCGGGGATGGGCGCGGGACTGGGCGCGACCGGCTCGCCATAGGGCGGGGGCGCTTCCTCCTCGACCGGCGAGGGGACCTCCTCTTCCGCGAGGCGCGCCGCCGGGCTTTGCCGGAACGCGACGCCCGCCGCGAGCTGCTCCTCCAGCCGCGCGACGCGTGCGTTCAGCGCGGTCAGGTCGCCGGAGAGCCCCTCGTCGCACAGGCGCAGGAGGCACAGCTCCGCGTCCGTGCGCGCGTTGACGCTCTGCGGGAGCGCCGCCGCCGTCTCCTGCAGGACGGTGCAGATTTGGGTCAGCCGCGCGAGCGTCGTCTCCTTGCGGAGCGCCGCGAGCGTCTTCCCGTCATAACCGCCGGTGAGCAGCGCCGCGCCTCCCTCGGGCGCGGCGGCGGAGATGAGCAGGTCCCGCGCGAGCGCGGCCAGCTCGCCAAGCACCGCGCCGACGTCCTTTCCGCCGTTGTAGAGCCGACCCAGCAGCAGCAGCGCCGCCTTTGCGTCCCGTCTCAGGACGAGGCCCAGCAGCTGCGCCGTCTGAACGTTCCCCGCGAGACCCAGCGTGTCCAGCACCTCCTGCGCGCCGATGCTCCCGCCGGCGGCAGAGCACTGGTCCAGCAGGCTCAGCGCGTCGCGCAGCGCGCCGTCGGACAGGCGGGCAAGCAGCTCCGCGCCGTCCGGTCGGAGGTCGATCCCCTCCTGTTCCGCCACATAGTCCAGCCGCGCCTCGACGTCGCGGGGCAGGATGCGGCGGAAGGCAAAGCGCTGGCAGCGGGAGAGGATGGTAGGCAGCACCTTGTGGAGCTCCGTCGTCGCCAGGATGAACATCAGGTGCTCGGGCGGCTCCTCCAGTATCTTCAGCAGCGCGTTGAACGCCGCCGTGGAGAGCATGTGCACCTCGTCGATGATATAGACGCGCTTTTTCACCTGCGCCGGGGAGTAGATCGCCTCGTCCCGCAGGGCGCGCACGCTGTCCACGCCGTTGTTGGAGGCGGCGTCCAGCTCCGTCACGTCCAGGAATGCGCCGGACTCGATGCCGAGGCAGGCGGGGCAGGCGTTGCAGGGGTCGCCGTCCTGCGGGTTCTCGCAGTTGACCGCCTTGGCGAGGATCTTGGCACAGGTGGTTTTCCCCGTGCCGCGCGTCCCGGTAAAGAGGTAGGCGTGGCTCAGCCGGCCCTCGGCGACCTGCCGCTTGAGCGTGGTGGTGATGTGCTCCTGTCCGACCACGTCGGCGAAGGTTTTGGGTCGCCACTTGCGGTAAAGCGCCTGATACACGACGGCACCTCCGTAAACAGAATACGTCCTCCGCAGACTGCCACGGAACCGGCGCCCTTGCGGCGCATGAATGGTCCCGCTTAATGCTGCTCGGTTCCCCGCCTGACATGGTTCACGGGTATCCATCGCGCAAGACCGGTTCCGCAGCAGTCTGCGGAGGACATCGAAGGTTATTCTACTATAAGAGAACAAAAGATGCAACAGAAATTTTTGCGTTTTTTAAAAAAAGGTCTTTACAAATCGAAAAAACTATGGTATTTTACTTAAGCTGAATTGAGCGGAAAACAGAATATGGGCCTGTAGCTCAGTTGGGAGAGCGTACGGTTCGCATCCGTAAGGTCGTGGGTTCGAATCCCTTCAGGTCCACCAGAATTGAGAAATCCGAACGTGGTAAAGCGTTCGGATTTCTTTTTTTGAGATATGGTCAGGACGATCGGAGATATGAGGGAAAATCGGAACGGGCATGGAGAAAGCGGCGAAATTCCACCACATCGTCCAATACCACATAATACTATTATCTGACGAAAAGAACGGAATCTCTCCGGCATTTTTTCCGCCATACTTCGTTGTCGTCCTTGATGGGCGCCAGCCCCGGTGCGTCCTCCGCCTCGTCTGGCGAAAAAACCGCTCGGAGATTTTTCCGATATTCTAATCAGATAATAGTATAACAGACAACTGCACAGCAAAAATGAGGCCGTTTTTCGCGCAAGCAAAAAGCGGTCTCTTCTTTTCTCCGCGTTTCCCTGCGCGACGAGATAACGGACGCGAAAAACACACCCTGATTGGAGTCTCACGCCTTGACAGCAGCCGTCCGGCGTGCTACAGTTCTGGCAGCATATCATTTGGCCGGATTTCATCCGGCACGCGGAAAGGACGACATGATGAAAAAACACCTCTCGCTGCTTCTGGCGGCGCTTTTGCTGCTGAGTCTCGCGGGCTGCTCCGGCGGCGCGCAAGGGACGGGCTATCCGAAAAAGACGATCACGATGATCGTGCCCTACGGCGCGGGCGGCACCGCCGACGTGACCGGGCGGCAGCTCGCCGTCGCGCTGGAAAAGCAGCTGGGCCGGTCCATCGTCGTGGAGAACATGCCGGGCGCGTCCGGCTCCGTCGGCGCGCGCGCCGTGCTGGACGCCGCGCCGGACGGCTACACCATCTTTCTCACCGCCGACAGCCTCGGCACGCAGCGCGTGATGGGCATCAGCGACATGAGCTACGCCGACTTCGCGCCCATCGCGCCCATCGGCAACGACCCGAAGCTCATGGTCGTCGCCAGGAGCTCCCCCTATGCCGACGTCCGCGCTCTGCTGGACGATCTCGCCGCCCGCCCCGGCAAGGTGCAGATGAGCTACACCGGGCCCGGCGGCTCCGGGCACGTGCAGGCGCTGATCCTCAGGCGCTTCGGCTACGAGGCGGCGCTGACGCCCTATAACAGCGGCGCGGAGTGCATCGCCGCCCTGCTCGGCGGGCAGGTGGCGTTCACGAACGCGAACTATTCCACCGCCGCGCCCTACATCGAGAGCGGCGACCTGCGCGCGCTCGCCGTCTGCGCAACCGAACCGCTCGCCGCCCTGCCCGACGTACCGGTCCTGTCCGACGTGATTCCGGAGAGCGACGCCCTGCTCAGCATTCCCTACACCCCCACCAGCCTGCTCGTGGACAAGGACGTGCCGGACGAGGTGCGTGACATTCTGCGCCGCGCCACGCTGGAGGCGGTCAGGGACGCGGACTTTGACCAGTTCATGACCGACAACTGCATCGACAAGCTCTATGAGAAGTACCCCACCACAGAGGACACGCTGGCGTTCTACGCCGACTGGGAATCCACCGTGTCGTGGATGCTCTACGACGCCGGCGCGACGGTCAACAGCCCCGCAGCGTTCGGCATCCCCCAGCCATAATCCGCGTCCCGTGCAAAAAACCCGCTCTCGCGGTCCGGAGAGCGGGATTTTTGCTGCGTTTTATTCCGCCAGCAGACCCTTGAAGCCCGCCGCAAGACCGGCGAGGCTCTGTATCTCGCTGGGGATGATGATCTTGGTCGCCTGGCCGTCCGCCGCCTTCTCGTAGGCTTCGAGCGCCTTGAGCTTGACGACCTGATCGTTCGGGTTCGCCTCGTTGAGCAGCTTGATCGAGTCCGCCAGCGCCTGCTGCACCGTGCGGATCGCCTCCGCCTCGCCCTCCGCCTTGAGGATGGCGGCCTGACGGTCCGCCTCGGCGCGCAGGATCGCCGCCTCGCGCTCCGCCTCGGCGCGGAGCACCGCGCTCTGCTTCTCGCCCTCGGCGACGAGGATCTGGCTCTGCTTCTGCCCCTCCGCCTGAAGGATGGACTCGCGGCGCTCGCGCTCCGCCTTCATCTGCTTCTCCATCGCGTTTTGGATCTCGCGCGGCGGCAGGATGTTCTTCAGCTCCACGCGGTTGACCTTGATGCCCCACGGGTCGGTCGCCTCGTCGAGGATGGCGCGCATCTTCGCGTTGATGATGTCGCGGGAGGTAAGGCTCTGGTCGAGCTCCATATCGCCGATGATGTTGCGCAGGGTCGTCGCCGTCAGATTCTCGATGGCGTTCATCGGCTGCTCCACGCCGTAGGTGTAGAGCTTGGGGTCGGTGATCTGGAAGTAGATGACCGTGTCGATCTGCATGGTGACGTTGTCCTTCGTGATGACCGGCTGGGGGTCGAAGTCCGCCACCTGCTCCTTGAGCGACACCTTCTTGACCACGCGCTCGATGAACGGTATCTTGAGGTGCAGCCCGACGCCCCACGTCGCGCTGTAGGCGCCCAGGCGCTCCACAACGTAGGCGCGCGACTGCTGCACGACCTGAATGTTGCTGACGATAAACGCCAGCACGATGACGATCACCACGACCGCCGTCACAATGCTGAAAACATGATCCATTGCTCAATCCTCCTTTTCTATCGCTCGCACGAAGAGCTTCACGCCCTCCATGCGTTCGATCTCGACCATGCTGTCCCTGGCGAGCACGGAACCGTCCGCGCTGCGGGCGGTCCAGGTCTTGCCGTCGATGTAGACCGCGCCGGTGGAACGCTCGTTGTCCACGGTCTCGGTCACGCGGGCCGTGCGGTGCAGCACCTGATCCAGATTCGTCGGCACCGCGCGCTCGCGGATGCGCCGCGCCAGCGGGCGCGTGGCGACGAGCAGAAGCACCGACGCCGCGAAAAACAGCGCGAGCTGCGCCCACAGCGGCGCGCCGCAGAACACGGCGACGAGCGCCGCGACCGCGCCGCCCACGAACCAGATCGACACCAATCCCGCCGTCGCCGCCTCGGCGACGCCGAAGACCACGGCGGCGGCGATCCATACAATCACCATCAAATTCATCCGACCGCCTCCTTTCTTCTACATTCTATCACGATTCGCCGGAAAAAACTATAGCGTTTCTGTGAATTTTTCGCTATACTATAGGAAGCAAACATGAATGGGAGCGTACTATGCTGGATTTTGCCATTCCCTGCCTGCTGGGACTTGAAAAATTGGTGGGCGACGAAGTGAAAAGGCTCGGCCTTGCCGACGTGCGCGTGGAGAACGGGCGCGTACTCTGCCGGGGCACGGAGGCGGACGTCGCGCGGCTGAACATCAACCTGCGCTGCGGCGCGCGGGTGCTGCTGGTGCTGAACACCTTCCGCGCCGCAGACTTTGAGGCGCTGTTTCAGGGCGTCCGCGCCGTCGCGTGGGAGGATTGGATTGCCCGCGAGGACGAGTTCCCCGTCACGGGCTACTCGATCAGCTCGACGCTGCACTCCGTGCCCGCCTGCCAGAGCATCGTCAAGAAGGCAATCGTCTCCCGCCTCGGCGCGAAATACGGTCTGGAGACCCTGCCCGAGACCGGCAGGCGCCGCCAGGTCCGCTTCTCGATCATGAAGGACGAGGTGACGGTCGGGCTGGACACCTCCGGCGAGGGGCTGTACAAACGCGGCTACCGCGCCGTCGGCGTCGCCGCGCCGCTGCGTGAGACGCTTGCCGCCGCGATGGTGCTGCTGTCCAGGTACCGGGGGCGCGACCCCTTCTGCGACCCGTTTTGCGGCTCCGGCACCATCGCCATCGAGGCGGCGCTGATTGCCAAAAACCGCGCGCCGGGGCTGAACCGCAGCTTCGCCGCGCAGTCGTGGGCCCAGCTTGACCGGCGGGTCTGGCTGGACGCGGCGGACGAGGCGATGGACCGGGAGTTCTCCGGCAAACGCTACGAGATTTGGGGCGGCGACGTCGACCCCGCCGCCATTGACGTCGCGCGCCACAACGCCGCGCTCGCCGAGGTGGACGATACCGTGTCCTTCGAGGTGGCGGACGCGACGCGCTTCCACTGGGGCGGGCTGTACGGGCGGGTCGTGACGAACCCGCCCTACGGCGAGCGCCTGCTGGAGCGCAGGGAGGCGGAGGCGCTCTACCGCGCGTTCGGGCGCTCGATGGACAAGCTGCCGGACTCGTGGCACGTCGCGGTGCTGTCCTCCCACACGGAGTTCGAGCGCTGCTTTGGGCGTCCGGCGGTGAAAAAGCGCAAGCTCTACAACGGCATGATTAAGTGCGACCTCTATTTCTACGGCAAAACGTGATGTTTTATACTATTATCTGACTAAAAGAACGGAATCTCTCCGGCATTTTTTCCGCCATACTTCGTTGTCGTCCTTGATGGGCGCCAGCCCATCTGCGTCCTCCTCCTCGTCTGGCGAAAAAACTGCTCGGAGATTTTTCCGATATTTTAATCAGATAATAGTATTATTCATCCTGATCGCGTATCGGCATCAACTCGGAGGGCGTTATGAAGCACATCTTCATCATCAACCCCGCCGCCGGCAAGGGGAACGGACGTCAGCGCGTCTATCAGCTGGCGGACGCGCTGCGGCAGAACCACGGCGTCGACGTGGCGTGCATGCTCACCAGGTCGCCCGGCCATGCCACGGCGCTCACGCGAGGTCTCGCGGCGGCGGGCGGCGGCCTGCGGTTCTACGCCTGCGGGGGCGACGGCACCGCGGGCGAGGTCGCAAACGGCGTCGCGGGCTTCGCCAACGCGGCGATGACCGTCGTGCCGATCGGGACGGGGAACGACCTGCTGAAAAACTTCGGCGCGGACGCGGAGAAGTTCCGCGACCCCGAAAACCTCTGGAACGCCCCGGCGCGCCCGCTCGACCTGATCGACTGCAACGGGCGGCTGTGCCTGACCATCGCGTGCAGCGGCGTGGACGCCCGCATCGCCCGCGACGTGCACAAGTATTCCGTCGTGCCGCTGCTGGACGGCAAGGCGAGCTATGTCGCCTCGCTGATCGTCAACTTCCTGTTCAAGGGCATCGGCAGCCGCTGGACGGTCAGCCTCGACGGGCGGGAGCTGGACGCAACGGAGTTCGCCGTGGTCGCCGTGTGCAACGGGCGCTACTACGGCGGCGGCTTCATGCCCGTCGCCGAGGCGAGCATGACCGACGGCGTGCTCAACACGCTGGTCGTGAAAAAAGTCTCCCGCGCGCGCTTTTTGCAGTTCGTCGGCCCCTACGGTCGCGGCGAGTACGACAAGTTCCCGCGTTTTGCCTCCTGCTCCACTGCGTCCGTGGTCCGCATCCGCTCGGAAAAGCGCGACGTCGTCACCTGTCTCGACGGGGAGTGCTTTGTCTCCGACGATGTGACGCTGCGCCTCGCGGACAAGAAGGTCAGCTTCTTTGCCCCCGTCGGCAGCTCGCCGGACGCGACGCTGCGCCCCAAAATGCATTGACCGCCGAGGGCTCGTGCCCTCAGCGGTCATTCCGTTTCCGCCGGCGCTTCGGCGGGCGGTTTCTTCCTGCGCCTCCTGCGGCGGCGCACGGGCTTTTTCGCGTCGGCGGTCTTAACCGGGGCGTCCTTGACTGGGGCGGCGGTCTTGACGGCGACGGTCTTGACCGGGGCGGCGTGACGGCGGCGCGGGCGCTTGGACTTCTTGGGCGGATCAAAGTCCAGGTCCTCCCGCCGCAGGTACGCGCCGATGAGCGCGGTGTACATCGCGTCGTAGAGCGCGTTGTGGAAGTCAAAGACGTCCGGAATGTTCAGGTAGTCCGCCACGCGCCAGAGCGCGAGCGTCGCCATGGGCATTCCGAGCGCGTGGGCAAAGGCGCGCTGGAAGTTATAGACCCGCTCCGGCTCGATGGGATCGACGCCCCAGTAGGCGCAGTTCTGCTTGATGACGCCGAAGTCGTCGGGCCCCCAGAACGCGAACGACCGCTCGTCGCCGCACCAGTCGGTAAACGCCGCCCACGCATCGGCAAATTTGGTGTCGCAATGGATGGCGCTTTGCAGGTCCGGCAGCTTTCGCGCGCCGGGATCGAAGCGCTTGTGCACGCGCGGCTTGATGAAGACGCTGAAGGTGGAGAGGATGACCCCGCCCGGCTCCGCCACGCGCACCGCGCCGATTTGCAGAATCTCGTCCAGTTTCTTTTTGTCATAGCTGCGGTTCCATTCCAGATCCATGACAATCACGGCGTCAACCCCCTTTCCCGCATCAATTGACAACAGGGATATTGTAACGGAAAATCGCCGCCGATGCAAGTAGGCACAGACCGAAAAAAGGGATTTTCAGGCAACGTTTTTCTTGACAGATTTTTATACACTATTATATAATGCGTAATACTATGAGAGCTTTTCATTCTTTCTGGTCCGCGCCCAACCGCGCGCGGCACGGCGGCAGGCTCGTCCTCACGGATTACGAGCTGCTGACGATGATGCTCTCCGCGTTGAAATGGCGGGAGAAAAACGGGAAGATCGCCATGGTCACGGACACGGCGGGCGCGGCGTTCCTGCGCCGCGCCGGGCTGGAGCGGCTGTGGGACGCGGGCGTCGACACGCGGCTCGACGGCATGGACCCCGGGCTCGATCCCCGGCTGTTCTGGGCGGCGGGAAAGCTCTGGGCGCTGCAAGGCGAGCGGGCCCCCTGCGTCATGCTCGACAGCGACCTGATCGTCTGGGAGGGGCTGGGCGGTCGCCTGGGCTCCGCCGTCGTCGCCGCCCATTGGGAGGCGCTGAACCCGGCGGTCTATCCCGACCCGCGCGCGGCGTTTGTCCTGGCGGACGGCTATCGCTTTCCGGAGGCGTGGGACTTCACCCTTCCCGCCGCGAACACGGCGTTCCTCTACCTCCCGGAGGACGGTTTTCAGGCGCGCTACGTGGACGCGGCGCTGACGTTTATGCGCGCCCTGCGCGGCGACCTTAATCCCACCGTGTCCATGTGCTTCGCCGAGCAGCGCATCCTGCCGCTGTGCGCGACGGCGGAGGGCGCTGCGATGGACGTCCTGCTGCCGGAGGGCGCGCTGGACGGGCAGTCCCTCGTCACCCACCTGTGGGGACACAAGCGCGCGCTGGAAGCCGATCCCGCCCGCCGCATCGAATACTGTCTGCGCTGTACGGCGCGCATCCTGTCCGACTTTCCCGAATGGGCGGATACGCTGGCCATTCTCCCGGAAACCAACCGATACCTGACGAAGCTGCAATAGGAAAGGAGCGCCTATGTCTGCATCCACAAAAGAGACGCCCTGCCCCGCTCCCTCTGTGATCCCGAACTCTCCCGCGTTTCAGGCGTGGCGCAACGCCCGGCGGGAGCCGTCCGGCGGGCAGGCCGCGCCCCCGCCGCCCGCATCCGAGGCGGGCGTCTCCGGCTCCGGGGGCTACGGTCTTGCGCTCATCGTCTCCGACGAGGCGTCGTCGGAACGCATCCGCCGGATCATGCGCGACATCATGGAGCGCGAGGCGCCGCGCAAAACCGAACAGTAATACTATTATCCGATTAGAATATCGGAAAAATCTCCGAGCAGTTTTTTCGCCAGACGAGGCGGAGGACGCAGATGGGCTGGCGCCCATCAAGGACGACAACGAAGTATGGCGGAAAAAATGCCGGAGAGATTCCGTTCTTTTAGTCAGATAATAGTATAAATCAAGCGCCGCCCGAACCGGACGGCGCTCAAATCGTCGGCAATCCGACGTCATACAAATATCCGTATGAAATACAACAAGGCGGTGAATGATATGCGCATAACGATCAAGGTGGGCACCTCCACGCTGACGCATACCACGGGACGGCTGAACATCCGTCAAATGGAGGCGCTGTGCAAGGTGCTCAGCGATGTGAAAAACGCGGGGCACGAGGTCACGCTGGTCTCCTCCGGCGCCATCGGCATGGGCGTGGGCAGGCTGAACCTGCCGTGCCGTCCCGCCGACATGCCCACGAAGCAGGCGGCCGCCGCCGTGGGCCAGTGCGAGCTGATGTACGTCTACGACAAGCTCTTCTCCGAGCACAACCACACGGTCGCCCAGATCCTGCTCAACGCGGACGACGTGAACGACCCCCACCGCAGGACGAACATCTCCAACACGCTGGAACGGCTGCTCGCGCTGGGCGCGCTGCCCATCATCAACGAGAACGACGCCGTCGGCACCGACGAGATCGGCGTGACCACCACCATCGGCGAGAACGACACGCTCTCCGCCATCGTGGCGCGGCTGATCCACGCCGACCTGCTGGTGATCCTCAGCGACATCGACGGGCTGTACACCGCCGACGCCGCGCGCCGCCACGGTCTGCCGCTGCTGGCGCAAATGCCCATCGACCCCGCGCTCGCCAAGCTCGTGGACGAGGGGAAGATCGAGGAGATGACCAGCAACGCGCTGGACGGCGTGGTCGATGTGATGACGGCGAAGAGAGGATAAGAAAAAAAAGAAGCGCCGCGCGGCGCTTCTTTTTATTATTTTGAAAAAACAGATGCAGCGCCAAGCGGCGTTAGATCAGAAAACGAGGAAACAGGAAAGGCTTTCAACTGCATGATTGTTCCGTCCGCGTTATCCACGGGAAGCGTAATACGGATTGTCACACCCACAGGGATATCCTCGGCTTCGACATACACCATGCCGTGATACTGTCCGCTCGCGGTGTAGGTGGCAAGAATAATCAGACCGTTTCCGCCCTCCATCGTTTTGGTGATTGGAACGGTAACAAGGAACGAACCCTGCGGAATCGACGGGAGAACCGTGCCGCCGTTGTCGCGGATGGTCAGCGCGCCGATGCGGTACTCGCCGCCGTCGCTGTAGTGGACGATCACTGAGTCGTCGAGGCAAATGTCGTTCGTACCGACCGCCGCGAGCCACTCCGCCTCGCTGCCGCCAAAGTAGATATCAGTCAGACCGGCGGTATCATAGAACGCTTGACTCCCGATCTCTGTCACGCTGTTTGGGATCGTCAATTGCTTCAGTCTTAAACAACCATAAAACGCATAGTCACCGATGCTCGTCACGCTGTCCGGGATCGTCACGTTTTTCAGCCCCGCGCATCGACCGAAGGCGCTGTGCCCGATCGTCGTCACACAGTCAGGAATCGTAAAGTTCTCCAAGCTGGTGCAGCCGCCAAACGCGCCGCGCAGAATCTCTGTCACGCCGTCCATGATCGTCACATCTGTCAGGCTGGTGCAGTCGTTGAACGTGCCTACCCAGATCGTCTTCACGCTGCCCGGAATCGTCACGCTTTTGAGACCGGAGCAGCCGTCGAACACGCATCCCGCGAGAAGCGTCACGCTGTCCGGGATCGTCATACTTGTCAAGCCGGTGCAGCCAGAAAACGCAAACTCCCCGATGCTGGTCACGCTGTTTGGAATCGTTAGACTTTTTAAGCTGATACAGCCGGTAAACGCCCTGCCCCCGATGCCCGTTACACTATTCGGAATCGTCACGCTGCTTAAATTGTCGCAATTATTGAACGCGCAGCGTCCGATCCATGTCACGCGGTCAAGGATCGTCACAGACTTGACGAGGGAACGATACTTGTACCATGGCGTTCCGTTAAAATTCCCCCACTGCGCCATCTTGCCCGTTCCGGAAATCACCAGCTCACCGTCGCTGTGCAATACCCAGCTCAGGTCATAGCCCTCCGCGCCGCAGTCGCCGTAGTCGATCAGGGACGCAGCGCGAACGGATACCGAAAGCTGCGACGCGCACAGCGCCATCGCCAGAAGCACGCTCAATGCCATTCTTTTTACCTTTGGAAATTGCTTTGAAAAACCGCGAGTCACGAAAATGCCTCCTTTGTAAAAGTCCCTTTTTATTTCCTCTTCTTCCCCAGATACGCTTCCTTGACGCTTTCGTCCGCCAGCAGCTGCGCGCCGGTGCCCTGCATGGTGATGGTGCCGGTTTCCAGCACATAGGCGAGGTCGGCGGTTTTGAGCGCCATGTTGGCGTTCTGCTCGATGAGCAGGATGGTCACGCCCTGACGGTTGATCTCGCGGATGATGTCGAAGATGCCCTGCACCACCAGCGGCGCGAGACCGAGCGACGGCTCGTCCATCATCAGCACCTTCGGGCGGGACATCAGCCCGCGACCGACCGCCAGCATCTGCTGCTCACCGCCGGAGAGCGTGCCCGCGAGCTGCCACGAGCGCTCCTGCAAGCGCGGGAACAGCTCGTAGACCCACTCGACGTCCTTCTGGATGCCGTCCTTGTCGCGGCGGAGGTACGCACCTGCCTTGAGGTTTTCCAGCACGGTCAGGTTGGCGAAAACGCGCCGTCCCTCCGGCACCTGCGCGATGCCCGCCTCCAATATCCTGTTGATCGGCATGCCCAGCAGCTCCGTGCCGTCGTAGGTAATGGAGCCGCCGCTCGCCTTCACGAGTCCGGAAATCGTGCGCAGCGTGGTGGACTTGCCCGCGCCGTTCGCGCCGATGAGCGTGACGATCTTGCCGTCCGGCACCTCGAGGCTGATGCCGCGCAGCGCCTGAATACCGCCGTAGGCAACCTGAAGGTTTTCGATTTTAAGCATCCTCTTCCACCCCCAGATAGGCGTCGATGACGCGCCGGTCGTTCTGAATCTCCTCCGGCGTGCCGTGGGCGATGAGCTTGCCGAAGTCGATGACGTAGATGCGGTCGGAGATGTCCATGACCAGATCCATGTGGTGCTCGATGAGCAGGATGGTCATGTCGAAGTCCCTGCGGACGCGGGCGATGAACGCGGTCAGCTCGTCCGTCTCCTGCGGGTTCATGCCCGCCGCCGGCTCGTCGAGCATCAGCAGCTTCGGCTTCGTCGCGAGCGCGCGGGCGATTTCGAGGCGGCGCTGCTTGCCGTAGGGCAGGCTGGTCGCCAGCTCGTTCCGCACGTCGGACAGCCCCACGATGTCCAGCAGCTCCGCGACCTCGCGGCGCTGCTCCGCCTCCTCCGCGCGGTTGAGGCGGAAGGTGGCGGCGAACACGTTCGCCGTGCGCAGCATATGCTTGGCGATGAGCACGTTGTCGAACACGGTCTGCGTCTTCCACAGGCGGATGTTCTGGAACGTGCGCGCCATGCCGAGCTTCGTGATCTTGTCCGGCGTGGGGTTGAGCACCGGCTCGTGGGCATATTTCTCCGCCTCCGCGCCCTTGTACGCCTTTTTCATCTTGCCCTGCGGGTGGTTGCGCACGATGGGCCTGCCGAGGAACGTCACCTGTCCGTTCGTCGGCTCATAGACGCCGGTGATGGTGTTGAACGCGGTGGTCTTGCCCGCGCCGTTGGGCCCGATCAGGGCGACGATCTCGCCCCTGTTGATCTCCATGCTCAAATTGTCCACGGCGACGACGCCGCCGAACTGCATGGTGACGTTTTCCAGTCGGAGCACGTTTTCGCTCATTTCGCGCCGCCTCCCTTCTTCACGCGGGTCCTCCGGCGGAACAGGTCGGGCAGCTCACGGTCGCCCATGATGCCCTTGCGGAAGAACAGCACGACGATCATGATGATGACCGAGACGATCGCCATGCGGAAGCCGTTTTTGAAGATCGGCGAGCTGACGCCGAGGAAGGTGCCGGAGTCCAGCCCGCGCAGCAGCCATTCCAGCCCCGCGATGTAGAGGAAGCTGGTGATGACGGAGCCGGTGACGGAGCCGATGCCGCCCATGACGACGACCAGCAGAATCTCATAGGTCATGGCGCTCTTGAAGCTCAGCGCCTGCACCGTGCCCATGTACATCGCCAGCATCCCGCCGCCGACGCCGGCGAAAAACGAGCTGATGATGAACGCCATGCGCTTGTGGTGGGCTAGGTTGACGCCCATCGCCTCCGCCGCCACCTCATCGTCGCGGATCGCCATAAAGGCGCGCCCGTAGGTTGAGTTCACCAGCAGCAGGATCACGGCGATGAACACGCCGGCGAGGAGGATGTACGCCGCCGCGCCGCCGATGTCGGGATAGTTCTTCAGCAGGTTGGAGCCGTTGGTCAGCGGTCCCAGCGCGTTCCACTGGAAGAACGCGCGCAGAATCTCCGCGAAGCCCAGCGTGGCGATGGCGAGATAGTCGCTTTTGAGGCGCAGCACAGGCAAGCCGATCAGGTAGGCGCACAGCGCCGTCAGCAGCCCGCCGAAGAGCAGCGCGCAGAGCATCCCGACCACGGGCCCCACCGTGCCGCCCAGAATGCCCGCGAAAACCTCCGGCAGGGAGAACTGCACGACGCCGCCGTTAAAATACTGGTACACACCCGCGCGCTTGGCGACGGGGATGCACAAAACCGCGTAGGAGTACGCGCCGAGGAGCATGAAGCCCGCCTGCCCCAGCGAGAACAGCCCCGTGAAGCCGTTCAGCAGGTTCATGCTCACCGCCACGAGCGAGTAGACGCACGCCTTCTTCACGACCTTGATGGCAATATGATAGCTCGGCAGCGCCGCGTCCAGCGCGAACGCGCCGATGAGCACGGCGAGCAGGATAACCGCCGTAATCAGATGCTCGCGTTTCATGTGTTTCATCGTCGCACCCCCTTACACCTTGTCGGTGACCTTCTCGCCGAACAGACCCGTCGGGCGGACGCAGAGCACAACGATCAGCAGCGCGAAGGTGAACGCGTCCGAAAACGTGGAGTAGCCGACGCCCTTGATAAGCTCCTCGGAAATGCCGATCAGAAACGCGCCCACCACCGCGCCAGGGATCGACCCGATGCCGCCGAACACCGCCGCGACGAATGCCTTCAGCCCCGGCATACCGCCGGAGGTGATGGCGACGGAGGGATAATTCGTGAAGTAAAGCATCGCGCCGACGGCGGCGAGGAAGGAGCCGACCACGAAGGTCATGGAGATGACGCCGTTGATCCGGATGCCCATGAGCAGCGCCGTCTCAAAGTCCTTGGACACGGCGCGCATACCCATGCCGATCTTCGTGTGGTTGATGAAGTACACCAGCGCCGCTACCAGCACGGCGGTCAGCACCGGCGTCACCAGCGTGACGCGCTTGGTGGATTCGCCGAGAAGCGTCACGTTCTCGGAAATCCACGGGATCGGGTTCGTGACGGGCTGGGGCAGGCCGCCGGTGAAGTAAAACGCGAGATTCTGGATCAGGTAGCTCACGCCGATGGCGGAGATCATCAGCGACATACGCGGCGCGGTGCGCAGCGGCTTGTACGCCACGCGCTCGATGACGAAGCCCAACGCCACCGTCAGGATCAGCACCAGCGGGACGGAGAGGTACATCGGCAGGGTCGCCGAGGAATAGACCATGATGAGTCCCGCGACCATGAACACGTCGCCGTGGGCGAAGTTGATGAGGCGCAGAATGCCGTACACCAGGGTGTAGCCGATGGCGATCAGCGCGTACTGTCCGCCCACGGAAATGCCGTTGATAAAGTAGGGAAGCAATCCTTGCATGGGATCCTTTCCTCCTTTCAGGGAGTTTTTGCCGCAGCAAAGCCGCGTCAAAAACGATTTTGCAACCCTTCGCGGCGATTGACGAAGCATTCTCTCGACTTTCGCAATCGGCTTTAGGGTTTTGTAAGAAAAACGCCGATTATAAACATAGGCACGGCGAGGCGACCGCCTCGCCGTGCCCTGTTTTCTGTTTGATGCGATTGTCGGACGCCGCTCAGTTGACGCCCTGAATGGTGACGAAGTCCCACTCGCCGGTCTCGGTGTTCGCGGTCTTGATGTAGGCGGCGTCGCGCTTGGCGTCGCCGATGGCGTCAAACTCGATGGCGCCGGACACGCCCTCGTACTTCACGCCGGGCAGCGCGGAGAGGACGGCGGACGGCTCGGTGGAGCCGGCGGCCTTCAGCGCCTCCAGCGCGGTGAAGTAAGCGTCGTAGCCCATGGCGGTGACGGCGGAGATCATGTCGTTGCCGCCGTTGTTGGTTTTGGCGTCGGCGTTGGCGTTGAGCCACTCCTTGATGCCGCTGTCGAACGCGGCGTTGCCGCCCTCCTGATAGAAGGTGGTGATGTCAACGGTGACGTTCTTGCCCTGCGCGCTCTCCACGACCATGTTGTTGTCCCAGGTGTCGGAGCCGAGCAGCTCGCCCTCAAAGCTCTGCGCGGAGGCGGCCTCGATGATGAGCTGGGCGTAGTTGGTGGACACGGGGGCGAAGATGACGCCCGCGCCCGCGCTCTTGGCGTTGTTGATGTAAGAGACGAAGTTGGCGCTGCCCTCGGGGAAATCCTCGTTGATGACGGTGCCGCCCAGCGCGCGGAACGCCTCGGTGAAGTAGTAGACCAGGCCCTGATCGTAGTCGCTGCCCAGCATCGCCAGCGTATAGGCGTTCTTCACGCCGAGGGTGTTGTAGGCGTAGTTCGCGAGGACGGTGCCCTGGAACGGGTCAAGAAAGCAGATGCGGAAATACACGTCGCAGTCGGACGTGACCTGCGGGTTCGTGCAGGTGACACCGATCGCCGGGACGCCCGCCTCGGCAAACACCGCGCCGCCCGCCATGGACACGCCGGAGCCGTAGGACCCGAGGACGACGGATACGCCGCGATTCATCAGCTCCGCCGCAGCGGAGGGCCCGTTCTCCGCCGTGGTGCGGTTGTCCACGATTTCGAGCTGCACGTCGTAGGTCGCGCCGCCGATCTCCACGGTGGGCTGGACGTAGTTGGCGTACTGCATGCCGAGAATCTCCTGCTTGCCGCCGGCGCCGTTGTCGCCGGTCTGCGGCTCGAACACGCCGATCTTCACAACGCCGCCCGACGCTGCCGCGCCTTCACCGCCGTTCTCACTCGCCGGGGCGGACGCGCCGCCGCTCTTGTCTCCGCCGCCGCAGGCGGCCAACGCAAAGACCATGGCAAGCGCAAGCACCAATGCCAATACCTTTTTCATATTGTGATCCTCCTTTTCTCATTCGCGCACATCATGCAAATGACAACAGTGCACGATGATACATACTATAGACCAAACAAAAAGCGCTGGCAAGGGGGCAAAACAACGGATTTTTCCCCTCGTCAGCGTCCTTTTGCGGCAGGATTTGATTGGAAATGTCCTCCTTGTGCGGACAAATGACCGTATATGCGCTTCCCGGGCGGAATATTGTCCTTCCTTTGCGGACAGGCGGATTAGTCGCTTTGCACAAAAACCGCCTCGAACTCCTCGCCGCTCATCGTTTCGTTTCGCAGCAGGAACTCCGCCACCTCGACCAGCTTGTCCCGGTCGCGCGTGAGGATGTTCTCGCAGCGGCGGTACGCGGCGTCGATGACGCGCTTGACCTCGGCGTCGATCTGGGCGGCGACCGCCTCGGAATAGCTTTTGGAGCGCGCCATTTCGCGCCCGATGAAGATTTCGTCGTGTCCGGTCTCAAAGGACACCGCGCCCAGCGCCTAGCTCATACCGTAGACCGTGACCATTTTCCGCGCGATGCGGCTGGCGCGCTGGATGTCGTTGGACGCGCCGGTGGAGACGTCGCCGAGCATCAGCGCCTCCGCCACGCGCCCGCCCAGAAGCGACACGATCTCCTCCTCCATCTCACGCTTGGAGCGGTAGGAGCGGTCCTCCTCCGGCAGCGCGATGGTCATGCCGCCGGCCTGCCCGCGCGGGATGATCGTGATCCGGTGGACGGGGTCGCGCGTCGGCAGGGCGCGCATGACGACGGCGTGTCCCGCCTCGTGATAGGCGGTCAGCCTCCGCTCCTGCGGCGTGACGACGCGGCTGCGCTTCTCGGGTCCGGCGATGACCTTGAGCTCCGCCTCGTTGAACTCCTCCCTGCCGATGAGCCTCTTGTCCCGCCGCGCCGACAGCAGCGCCGCCTCGTTGGCAAGGTTTTCGAGATCGGCGCCCGAGAAGCCGGAGGTGCCCCGCGCGAGCTGCGCGAGATCGACGTCCTCGGCCAGCGGCTTGTTTCTGGTGTGTATGCGCAAAATCTCCTCGCGTCCCCGGACGTCGGGCAGGCCAACGTAGACCTGGCGGTCAAAGCGGCCGGGGCGCAGGAGCGCGGGGTCGAGGATGTCGGCGCGGTTGGTCGCCGCCATGACGACGACCCCCTCGTTCGTGCCGAAGCCGTCCATCTCCACCAGGAGCTGGTTGAGCGTCTGCTCGCGCTCGTCGTGCCCGCCGCCGAGGCCCGTGCCGCGCTGACGTCCCACAGCGTCGATCTCGTCGATGAAGACGATGGCGGGGGCGAGCTTCTTCGCCTGCTCGAACAGGTCGCGCACGCGCTTCGCGCCCACGCCGACGTACATCTCCACAAAATCTGATCCCGAAATCGACAGGAACTCCACATCCGCCTCCCCGGCGACGGCGCGCGCGAGCAGGGTCTTGCCCGTACCCGGCGGGCCGACGAGCAGCACGCCCTTTGGAATGCGCGCGCCGAGCGCGGTGAACTTCTCCGGGTCGCGCAGGAAATCCACGATCTCGCGCAGCTCCTCCTTTTCCTCATCCGCGCCCGCCACGTCGGCAAAGGTCGCCTTGCGTCTGGCGTCGCGCCCGCGCCGCACCGCCGCGCCGCCGAAGTGCGAGGGCTCGTTCCCGCCGCCGTCGGCGTTCCGGTGTGAAAAAATGCGCCAGATGACAAAGATGCCGAGGATCGCCACCGCGTAGGGCAGGATCAGCGTCAGATAGCCCTGCGCGCGGCCGGCGTGGTAATCGTAGTCTTTGATGACGCCCGCCTTGTACTGCGCCTCGATCAGCTCGTTCATATCCGCGTAGAAGCTCGCAAAGTCGTGGATATCCTTCGTCACCGTCTTCTTCTCGTCGCCCTCGCCGCGCAGGCGGAGCGTCAGCGTGGTGTCGACGAGGGTGAAGGACTCGACCCCCTCCTGCTCGAACAGCGCCCTGACCTCCGCATAGGACGGCTGCGCGGGGCGCCTCTGCATCAGCGAGCCGACGAGCGCGAAAACCAGCAGCGCGAGCGCCAGGGCGGGTATGGGGTTCGGACGTCTTCCCTCCTGTTTCAAACGCCGCGCCTCCTTTACTCCTCCGTGTAGATTTCCGGCTTCAGCACGCCCACATAGGGCAGGTTGCGATACTGCTGCCGATAGTCCAGCCCGTAGCCGACGATGAACTCGTTGGGCACGTCAAAGCCGATATAGTCCGCCTTAATCGGCTTCTCGCGGCGCTCCGGCTTGTCGAAAAGCGTCACAATGGTCACGCTCTTCGCGCCCTTTGCCAGGAAATACCCGCGCAGGAAGTACAGCGTGTTGCCGGAATCCAGAATATCCTCCACCACGATCAGGTCGCGTCCGGTGATGTCCTGCCCCAGGTCGCGGGTGATCTGGACGTTGCCGCTGCTCTGGAACGCGCTGCCGTAGGACGAAACGGCGATGAACTCGATCTCGCACTTGATCTGGCAGGCGCGGATGATATCCGCCATAAACAGAAAGCAGCCCTTGAGCACGCCGACAAACAGCGGGTTTTTGTCGTGAAACTTGTCGTAGATTTGGTCGCCCAGCTCCTGTATGCGGGCATGGATCTGCTCCTCGCTGTAGAAAACGCTCAGGATATCCCGGTCCATGTTGCTCTTCGCCATAGTTTCTCCCTCAGCCTTTCATTTTATTTGCCGGTTTCTCACCGACGCACAGCGTCAGCACCCCGCCCCGGCGCTCCGCCGTGACGCGGCGGGGCAGGTCGAGGTGTGTCCCGTACGGGCTGACGCACAGCTTTTCGATGGCCTCGATGTGCCGCGCGGAAAAATCCCGCTTGCCCGCGTCCAGCGCGTCGAGCAGCAGCCGCACCATGCGGGGGCGCAGCGCCTCCGGCGCGGCGGCGACCACCCGGTCCGGCACGGTGACGCGCGCGGGCGAAAACGTCGCCCCGCCCGAGGTCAGCCGCTCCCGCGCGAGCGCGTCCAGAAACGCGCTCTCGACGCGGAGGGTCTGCGCCGTCTCCGCCATGTGAAGCGCGGCGGCGGCGTTGACGCGCCTGAGGCGCGGCATGATCTCGTGGCGCAGATAATTGCGGGAAAAGGCGTCGTCCAGATTCATCTCGTCGAGGCGGTGCGCCAGGCCGTTTTCGGCGGCGTACGCCTCGATCTCGGCGCGCGTGACGCCGAGGAAAGGCCGGATGAAGACGCCGCGCACCGGCGCAATGCCGCCCAGCCCGCTGCGCGCGCCGCGCACGAGCTGGAACAGCAGCGTCTCGGCGTTATCGTCGGCATGGTGGGCGGTGGCGACGCGGTCCGCGCCGATCGCCGCCGCCGTGCGCGCGAGAAAATCGTAGCGCGCGGCGCGCCCCGCCTCCTCGGTGGATATGCCCCGCGCCGCCGCGAGCGCGCCGACGTCGGCGTGCTCCGCGTAGAACGGGATGCTCCGCTCCGCGCAGAAATCGCGGACAAACACCTCGTCGCCGTCGGCAGAGCCGCCGCGCATCCCGTGGTGCAGGTGCCCCGCCGCAACGCGGACGCCGCGCGCATACAGCCAGTGCAGCAGCGAGATCGAGTCCACGCCCCCGGACACAGCAGCGAGCACGAGCGCCCCCTCCGGCAGCATATCGAAGCGGCGGACGAGCGCCTCGGCGCCGTCCAGCCTCACCACGGCTCCTCCTCTTCCTCGTAGCGCGCCTCATAGGTCGAGAACGTGGTGTACTCCGGCGACCACGTGAGGTTCACCTTGCCGGTGGAGCCGTGGCGGTTCTTGGCGATGATGCACTCGGCGAGGTTGTGCTGCTCGGAATCGTCCTTATAATAATCGTCGCGGTAGATGAACATGACGATGTCCGCGTCCTGCTCGATGGCGCCGGAATCGCGGAGGTCGGAGAGCATGGGGCGCTTGTCCTCGCGCTTCTCGTTGGCGCGGGAGAGCTGCGAGAGGCACAGCACCGGGACGTTCAGCTCCTTCGCCATGATCTTGAGCATACGCGACATATCGCTGACCGCCTGCTGGCGGCTTTCGACGCGCGGCCCGCCCTTGCCGCCCGCCGAGGTCATCAGCTGGAGATAGTCCACAATCACCAGCGCGAGGCTGTCGATGCGGCGGCACTTGGCGTTCATGTCCGCCACGGTCAGCAGCGGGTTGTCGTCAATGCGGATGTCGAGCGGGCTGAGGATGGTGGTGGCGTTGGCGATGCTGTCCCAGTCCCGCTCGCTGAGGTTGCCGGTGAGCAGCTTGCCGCTCTCCACCGTCGCCTGATTGGCAAGGATGCGCGTGACGAGCTGCTCCTTCGACATTTCCAGGGAAAACACCGCCACCGTCCTCCCGCTGGACTTTGCCACGTTGAGCGCGATGTTCAGCGCGAGGCTGGTCTTGCCCATGCCGGGGCGCGCGGCGAGCAGCACAAGGTCGCTGTCGCCGAAGCCGGCGGTCCTCTCGTCGATGCCGGAGAAGCCGGTGGGCAGCCCCGGCTGCATCCGCCCGCCCGACGCCGACAGCTCCACCAGATGGTCGAGCACGCCTTGCAGCACGGGCCCGATGCGCTCCATATCCTGCGCGCTGCGCCCGCGCCGCACGGCGTAGATTTTCTGCTCCGCCGATTCCAGCACCGCCTTCGCGCCGCCCTCGCCGTCCTGCACGAGCGCGGTGATTTCGCTCGCCGCTGAGGCGACGGCGCGCAGGATCGCCTTGTCCAGCACGATGTCCACGTATTCCAGCACATTGGCGCTGGTGGGCGTGACCTCCATCAACTCGGCAAGGTAGGCGCGGGTGGTATTGGCGTCATAGGTGCCGTTTTTCTCCATCTCCCCCACGACGGTCAGCGCGTCGATGGGCCGGCTGTAGAGGAACATGGTGTAGATGGTCTCAAACACCTCGCGGTTCGTGCGCAGATAAAAGTCCTCGGGGCGCAGCTTCTCCATCACATCCTTGACGCAGTCCGCGTCGATGAGCATGGAACCCAGCACCGCCTGCTCCGCCTCAAGGCTGTGCGGCATCTGGCGGTATAACAGTTCGTCGTCCATGGCCATGACCGTCCGCCTCCCCCCGTTGGTTCAAGAATGTACCTACGCCTCGACAACCTCCACCGAGAACGGCGCGCTGACCTCGTAGCCCAGCTTCGCCCTGACCTCGTGGACGCCGAAGGTCTTGATCGGATCGGCGACGATCTGTGGCTTCGCAACCTCCACGCCGAGCTGCGCCTTGACCGCCTCGGCGATTTCCTTGCCGGTGACGGCGCCGAAGAGCTTGCCGCCCGCGCCGCCCTTGGCGGCGACCCGTACCGTCTTCCCGCGCAGCGCCTCTGCGGCGGCGACGGCGGCGGCGCGGTTGGCGGCCTCCTCCTTGCGGCGCGCCGCCTCCCTGAGGTTCATGGTGTTGACAGCGTCCGCCGTGGCGGGCGCCGCCAGCTTGCGCGGCAGCAGGTAGTTGCGGGCGTAGCCCTCCGCCGCCTCGATCAGCTCGCCCTTCTTGCCCTTGCCCCGGACGTCCTGCAATAAAATAACCTTCATTTCCATATCCTCCTTGGCGTGTTATCGTATGATTCGATTGCAAAACTGCGTTTCGCAATCGAGGACTCGCGCTAATCGCACGCGCCCCCCACGGACGGGGCGCGTTTGGTCGGCGCGAGGGCTCGCTTTCGCTCGCGTTGGCAGAGTTTTTGCTGCGGCAAAGCCGCGTCAAAAACGTTTTTATAACCCTTCGGGGCGATTGACGAAGCGTTCTCTCGACCTTCGCAATCGGCTCGTATTATCGTATTTTATTCCTCCAAGTATTCGTCAATGGCGTTTTTCAGCCGCTCGCACACGGTATACACCGCCTCGTTCTGCACCTGCGCACCGGCGGTGGTGGAGTTGCCGCCGCCGCCCAGCTTCTCCATGATGAGCTGGACGTTGATCTCGCCGAGGGAGCGCGCGGAGAGGTTGACGCCCGCGCCCTTGCGGAACAGCACGAAGGACGCGCGCACCCCCTGAAGCGTCAGCAGCTCGTCGGTCGCCTTGGCGGCGGTGACGCGGTCGATCTCCTCCTCCACGGCGGCGATGGCGATGTCGCTGCGGTACATCTCCGCGTGGCGGATGATGTTGTAGCGCTCGATCATCTCGTCCAAATCGCCCTGGAACAGGCGCTGCACGTCCGCCGTGTCCGCGCCCGCGCGGCGCAGGTACGCCGCCGCGTCGAAGGTGCGCCCGCCGGTGCGGCGCGTGAAGTTTTTGGTGTCCAGCACCATGCCCGCCAGTAGCGCCTCCGCCTCCGCGCGCAGGATATCCTTCGGCTCGCAGAGATATTGCAGCAGCTCCGTCACCAGCTCCGACGCCGAGGAGGCATAGGGCTCGTGGAAGTTGAGCGCGGCGTTTTCGATGTAGCTGGCGGCGCGGCGGTGGTGGTCGATGACCGCGACGCGGTTGCAGGCGTCCAGCAGGGATTCGGACTCCACAAAGTCGGGCCGGTTGGTGTCCACGACCACCAAAAGCGCGCCGGAGCGCGCCATGACAAAGGCGTCGCTGCCGCTGATGAAGGTGTCGCGATACTCCGGCAGGGCGGACAGCCGGGCAAGCACCGCCTGGGAGGCGTTGTTCTCCATATCGACGACGATTTGCGCCTTCTTGCCGCGCTTGCGGGCGATGCAGGCGATCCCCGCCGCCGCGCCCACGGCGTCCATGTCCGCGTGCTTGTGTCCCATGACGAAGATCTGCGTCGCGTCGGAAATCAGCTCGCCGAGCGCGTTCGCCATGACGCGGGACTTGACCTTCGTGCGCTTTTCCGACGCCTGAGAGCGTCCGCCGTAGAACTCGAAATCGAGGCTGTTGCGCACGACGACCTGGTCGCCGCCGCGCGAGAGCGCCATCTCAATGGACAGCGTCGCATACTTGTAAAGCGTGCTGAAATCGGTCGCGTCCCGCCCCACGCCGATGGACAGCGTCGCGGCGACCCCGTCCTCGGTGACGACCTCGCGCACGGAGTCGAGCACGGTGAACTTTGCCTTCGTCAGCGCCTCGTACTTCTCCTGCGTGGTGACGAAGAGGTACTGGTTCCGGTCGAGGCGGCAGAACAGGGTCTGCGCGCCGTCAAGCCAGTCGCCCAGCTTCTCGTTGATGCGCGCCAGCCGCGCCGAGCGGGACGCCTCGGTGCCCGCCTTCATCAGCTCGTCGTAGTTGTCGAGCATGATGACGCCGACGACGGGCTTGTCGCGCTCGCTCTGCTCGCGCAGCTCGTCCGCCTCGGTCACGTCCAGCCAGTAGGTTGTGGCGAGCATCGTGCCGCGCTGCGCGCCGCTGGGGTGACTGAGCGTCCCGTAGACGAGGAAGCGCCGGTCGTTGACGACGACGCGCTCCGGCGCCTCGCTCTTCCCCTGAAAGAGCCATTGGTACGAAAACGTCGGCAACTGGGCGTCCACATGGTTTTCAAACACGTCCTCCTGCAGGCCGGTCTGCGTGCGGAACTGCTCGTTGCACCAGAGGATCTCCTGCGTGTCCGGGCGGAAGACCATCATGGCGATCGGCGCGGAGAGCATCGTCGCCTTGTCCGCCGTGGTCATGTCGTCGGTCACGTCGTCGATATAGCGCTGGATGGCGGCGCGGCGCTTTTTGCCCGTCTCCCGGAAGTAGAAATACAGCGCGAGCACCACCAGCAGCTCCGCAACGCCCAGCGCCTTCTCCCCCGTGGCGAAGGCGCCCGCCGTGAACAGCAGCGCACAGATGAAGTACAGCCGCATACTCGGCTCGGTCAGCTTTGTGATCCGTTTTGCCACCGTGACCACGCCCCTCTCTTTCAGCGGATAATCATCGAAGAACTTGCCGTGGATAAAGTATGATACCACAGGCGCGCAGCGCCGTTGTGGTATATGCAGCTTGATCCGTATAATAGCCGCTTTGCGGCTATTATACCACAGCATAACGCAGGCATACAAGCGCATTTTTGCATTTTTTCCGCCGGGATGGAATAGGGGCTTGACAAGCGTGATATACTGTATCGAAGTGGAGATTGGCCGCGCGGGTGTGACGCCGCGCGGTACATATAGAACAAGTCCATACGGGTTGGGAGGGCGCTGCCTGTGCGCGCCGCTTCGTGAATCAGGGCGAGGCGGGAGCACGGACGCCTTGCGCTGTGCTGTGTCTTTCCGCCCGGGCGGAAGCTGTCCCATTATTTTATTCAGAAACAGGAGTGTACCATCATTGGCTGAACATTTGAAAATCATCCCCCTCGGGGGCCTGGACGAGATCGGCAAGAACATGACCGTCTACGAGTACGGCGGCGAGCTGATCGTCGTGGACTGCGGCATGGCGTTTCCGGACGAGGATATGTACGGCATCGACTGCGTCATTCCCGACGTGAGCCATCTTGTCCGCAACCAGAAGCGCATTCGCGGCCTGTTCATCACCCACGGGCACGAGGATCACATCGGCGCGATCCCCTATGTGCTCAAGCAGGTCAATATGCCCATTTACTGCACGCGCCTCACCGCCGGGCTCATCCGCCTCAAGCTCGAGGAGCACGGGCTCGTCAAGAGCACCAAGATCGTCACCGTCGAGAGCGGCATGACGGTCAAGGCGGGCAAATTCTCCGTGGAGTTCATCCACGTCAACCATTCCATCGCGGACAGCGTGTCCTTCGCCATCCACACGCCGCTGGGCTGCGTCGTCCACACGGGCGACTTCAAGATCGACTCCACGCCCATCGACGGGGAGGTCATCGACCTCGCGCGCTTCGGCGCGCTGGGCAAGGAGGGCGTGCTCGCGCTGTGCGCCGACTCCACCAACGTCGAGCGGCCGGGCTACACGATGAGCGAGAGCATGGTCGGCAAGACCTTCGAGCGCCAGTTTGCCGGGTGCAGGCAGCGCATCATCGTCACGACCTTCGCCTCCAACGTCCACCGCATCCAGCAGGTCATCGACGCCGCCGCCGCCTGTGGGCGGAAGGTTGCCGTCTCCGGGCGCAGCATGGAGAACGTGACGCGCGTGGCGACGGAGCTGGGCTATATGAAGCTGCCCAAGAACACGGTGGTGGACCTCAACAAGATCAAATCCCTCCCGCTGGAGAAGCAGGTGATCGTCACCACCGGCTCCCAGGGCGAGGAGATGAGCGCGCTGTACCGCATGGCGTTCTCCCAGCACAAGCAGATCGAGGTCGGTCCCGGCGACAAGGTCATCATCTCCGCCTCCGCCATCCCCGGCAACGAGAACACGGTCTCCCGCGTCATCAACGAGCTGTTCCGCAAGGGCGTGGACGTGGTCTACGACCGGGCGGATATGCTCCATGTCTCCGGCCACGCCTGTCAGGAGGAGCTGAAGATCATCCACGCGCTGGTCAAGCCGAAATACTTCATCCCCGTCCACGGCGAGCAGCGGATGCTCCAAATCCACAAGGAGCTTGCCGTCAAGATGGGCATGGACCGCCGGAACATCGCCATCTGCGAGAACGGCGACGCCGTGGAGTTCACCTCCCGCACGATGAAGGTGCTGCCCGGCGCCGTGGAAGCGGGCGAGGTGTTTGTGGACGGCAGCGGCGTCGGCGACGTGGGCGCGGTCGTCCTGCGCGACCGGCGCCACCTCGCGGAGGACGGCATGGTCGTCATCGTGCTGCCGATCTCGGCGCAGAACGGCGAAATGCTCTCCGAGCCGGAGATCGTCACGCGCGGCTTCATCTACGTCAAGGAGAGCGAGGACCTGCTCAACCAGCTCAAAACCATCACGATGAACGTGGCGGAGAACGCGCGCGGACGCCGCAGCCGCGACATCGCGGAGCTGCGCGGCGCAATCAAGAGCGCCGTGAGCAACTATCTCTTCAAGAGCACCAAGCGCAGCCCCATGGTGATCCCCGTCATCACAAGGCTGTAACTCAAAAAAGCGGCCACCTTTTTGCCAGATAAAGAACAGGGGGGACGGATCACTCCGTCCCCCCTTCTGTTTATTTTTGCTGTGCGCTTTCGGTTCCCTGCTCGCCCAGTTCACGGCGTCGTCTGCCTCAGCCCAAGGGATTTCAACGCGGATTTCTGCTCGGCGCTGAGATTGTCGTAGGGCTTGATGGCCACGTACCAGAAGCCGCCGGGAACGCCGCTGTAGGTGATGTACGCGCCGTTGGGCGAATAGTCGATCTGATTTTCCGTGCCGTGGTTCAGGGAGACCGCGCCCACCGGCGCAATCAACACGGTCGTTCCAGCGCCGGCGAAGAGCTCCTTCTCCCCCATGGCAATGACCGTGCCCGCCCCGTCCGGCGCTACGTTCACGGCGGCGCCGCCGGTGAGATCAACTGTGACGGCGTTGCTCGCGTCGTCCGCGAGGACAGTGGTGCCCAGCGCGTCGATGGCGCAGCCGGACGGGAGACGGTAAACCTCCCCGTTGGCGTCATAGCAGGCGTCAAGGTCAAAGTAGCTGCCATCTGCCATATACACGGCGGTCGTCTCTACGTAATAGACCGTACCGGCTAAGCTGTCGAACGTCGCCGTGTAGGTTTGATCGCCCGTCACGGCGGCGATTGCCGGGGACCAGCCCGCGAACGTGTAGAGCCTGCCGTCCGCCGCCGCCTTTGTCGGCGTCGCGCCGCTGTAGCTCGGCGTCGCGCCGTATGCCACGGTATTGGTCTTGAGGATGCTGCCGTCCGCGTTCTTCCACGTCACCGTGTAGTTCCGCGTCGTCTGCTTGTAGGTCGCCTTGTAGGTCTGATTCCCCGTCACGGCGGCGATTGCGGGCGGCCATTTGTCAAACGTATACGTATACTGCGCCGTCGCCGCCTTTGTCGGCGTCGCGCCGCTGTAGCTCGGCGTCGCGCCGTAGGGCACCGCGCCGCTTTGCAGCTCCGTGCCGTTGTCGTTCACAAAGCGTATCGTGTAGGGGTGCGCCGTCCACTTGGCAAACAGCGTAAGGCTGTCCGTCACCGCCGTCGAAAAAAGATACGCATTCGTGCAGGACGAGTCGGTATACCAGCCGCCGAAATCCCAACCGGTCGCCGCAGGCCTGGCGGGCTCCGTCACCGTCCCGCCCAGCACGATGTTCTGCGCGGCAGGCGCCGTGCCGTGCCCCTTCATGTCAAAGCTCACCGTATAACGCCACCGCGCCGTCACGGTCGTGCTGCCGCTGACCGTGATGCTCTCTCCGGGCGCGTAAGCCGTGCCGTTGACCTCCCAGCCGAGAAACTGCCTGCCGGCGGACACGGCATACGGATAATCGGGAAGCGTATAGGTCCCGCCGGTCATCGTCCGGTAGCAGTCGCTTTTCCCGCTGTGCTCGCGCGAGTATAAAACGATATCGGAATACCGCAGATCGGACGGGAAATTGGTCTTCCAGATCTTGCCCGCCAAATCCGCCGTCACAAAGTCGGTATCCAGCCAGCCGAAGTATTTGCCGACATAGCTGCCGCACCACGAGGATAAATTCGCATTGCATGTCTGAGCGACGTCCTTCGGACTGTCCAGCCCCTCCGTGACGTGCTCGTTGCTGGAGGAAAGGCAATTGTACCCCCATGTCAAATGCGTCGTCAGGTCTCTCGGAAGCTGCTGCTTGTTCTCATCGGGCCAGTAGAAGCTGATGAGCTGGTCGAGCTTTTCGTCGCTGCCCAGGTCCCAATGATTTTCATATTGAAACGTCCTGTCCCCAATCGTCGTCGAGGACTGCGCGTTTCCGAGGTCCGCCGCCAGACCGTATCCCATCTTGTTCCTCGCCGCCGTGCCCGACGAGTTGACGATAACGATCTGTCCGCGAACGTCTCCCAGTCTGGGCACCTTTGTCAGGATCGGATTCCCGTTCTCGGTATAGATCAGCGGCTTTTGGACAGAGGTGTTCTGCGCGGCCGCCAGCGTGTCCAGATAGCTCTTGACCCGCTGGTAAACCACGTCGTCGTTCCCGAACTCCCGCTTGAGCTGGACCGTCACGGTTTCCGTCGGGTGGGCGAGCAGGAAATTCCTGATGTCATCCATCGCCAGCTTCAGCCGCATTCTGGTGTCGGAGGAATGATTCGCGTAATAGCGGAGATCGATCTCAATGCCCAAAACCGTTTCATACCCGCCGTGGCAGATAAACAGCAACGGGTCGGAGGCTGTGTTTGCATAGCTTTTCCCATCGTTCGGCTTCTCGTCCGTCAGACGGAAGTCAAACCGCCTGACCCCCGCGTCCAGCTGCTGCCGGATCGTCAGGCTTTGCGTCAGCGCATAGCTCAGCCCGGTGCCGCCCCAGGTCCCTTCGTAATACGCATCCCTCATGCCGGAGTCGTGCGTGCCGGGAATGTTGATTTCGTACAGATAGCGGTCATTTGGAACGCCCGCCATCCAGTTTGACCCCGTGAGGCCGGAATAGCTCCCGTCAAAGCCTTCGCCGAAGCCAACATAGCCCTTGAACTGCGTGTCCGCCGAAACCGCCGCCGTCGGCAGCAGCGCCAGCGCCAGCGCGGCGCAGAGCAGCCGCGCGGATATGCGCCGCCATATGCTGTTCGTTCTCATCGTCCCGCCTCCTGTAGCATAATAAAGTTTTTGTTTCATCTGCTGCGCCGCCGCCGTGCGCTCCGCGAAACACGGAGCGTCCTTTTTGTGCGCGGCTTATTATTATCCATTATAATGATAACCGCTCCTGTCGCAATTTGCAATACAAAATTCCCCCAAAACCGCAAAGCCGGACGTGACCGTCCGGCTTTGATTGCTTATTGTTTCCATTCTCCGACGCGCGCGCGGAGCCAGTCGAACCAGCGCTCCATGCCCTCGCCGGTTTTGGCGGAGATGGGGAAAATCTCCAGCCCCGGGTGGCGCAGGCGCGCGTATTCGACGACCTTGTCAAGGTCGAAGTCGAAGTAGGGCAGCACGTCCGTCTTGTTGATGAGCAGCACGTCCGCCACCTCAAACATCAGCGGGTATTTGAGCGGCTTGTCGTGCCCCTCCGGCACGGAGAGGATGACGGCGTTTTTCACCGCGCCGGTGTCGAACTCGGCGGGACAGACGAGGTTGCCCACGTTCTCCAGAATCACGAGGTCGAGCCCGTCCGTGCCGAGCTCGGCCAGCCCCTGGCGGGTCATGTCCGCGTCAAGATGGCACATGCCGCCGGTGTGGAGCTGGATGACGCGCGCCCCCGTCTCCAGGATTGCGGCGGCGTCCACGTCCGAGTCGATGTCCGCCTCCATCACACCGATGCGCAGCTCATCCCGCAGGGCGGCAATGGTGCGCTTGAGCGTGCAGGTTTTGCCCGCGCCGGGGGAGGACATGACGTTGAGCAGAAACGTCCCCTGCGTCTTGAGGCGGGCGCGCAGGGCGTCCGCGTCGGCGTTGTTGTCGGCAAGGATGCTCTCCTTGACCTCGATCACGCGAAACGGTTCCATCGCCATGGCCTCACTCGCCGCGCGAGGCAAGCGCCTGCGTGTCCTGGAGCTCGGTGATGAGCGCGACGCGCTCGGCATGGCGTCCGCCCTCGAACCGGGCGCCCAGCCACTCGTCCACGATCATCTTGGCAGTCTCCGGCCCGATGACGCGCGCGCCGAAGGCGATCATGTTGGCGTTGTTGTGCTGCTTGGACAGGCGCGCGGTGTAGGGGTCGCTGCAAATGCAGCAGCGGATGCCGTTGATCTTGTTCGCCGCCAGGCCGATGCCCACGCCCGTGCCGCAGATCAGCACGCCGCCGTCCGCCTCGCCGGAGGCGACGAGCTTCGCCGCGCGGTAGGCGGCGACGGGATAGTCAAAGCGCTCGGCGGTGTCCGTGCCGACGTTGACGACCTCGATCCCCTTGCCCCTGAGGTAGTCCATGATCTCGTTTTTCATCTCGACGGCGGCGTGGTCGTTTCCAATGGCAATTTTCATGGTAGGTTCCTCCCTGTCAAAAGCATTCGCCGATTGCGGGGCAGCGCATCGCAATCGACCGAACCGGATTTCGCGGATATTTTATCACGTCTCCACGCGCCGCGCAAGGGCTTTGTACCCGGGAATCGGACGACGGCGCGTGGCACAGGGCTCGAACCTGTGATCCCATGCACGTCAAGCAGCTGTGCAAGAGAGCCAGCCAGCCCTTTATCCATGCGGGTTTGCGGGATTTGGTTTTTGGGATTTGCAACAGCTTTCGCAAAAGGTCAATGGATCGTATCAAACCAAGCCCCTGTGTGAGGGGCGACTCGCTGATGGAGGCAATGTACAACGCGGCGGACGTATTTCAATTCGCGCCCCTGCGTGAGGGGCGACCCGCACGCACACGCGTATATCGCACGCGCGCGCACGCATTTCAATTCGCGCCCCTGCGTGAGGGGCGACGGATTACGAAAAGGTCGCTGCTGCCATCACCGAGAGATTTCAATTCGCGCCCCTGCGTGAGGGGCGACGCGGAGGTGGGCGTTATTTACGCCCACCTCTGCGGATTTCAATTCGCGCCCCTGCGTGAGGGGCGACATCCTGTCGGCTCCGAAGTGTGGTGCTTTGTACAAATTTCAATTCGCGCCCCTGCGTGAGGGGCGACCTTAACGTCAGTGCAAAGATTCGCGGGGACATATTTCAATTCGCGCCCCTGCGTGAGGGGCGACCGCCACCGTCTGCGTCTCGCGCCCCAGCGTCAAATTATTTCAATTCGCGCCCCTGCGTGAGGGGCGACTCGCCTTATCCGCGATCTCCTTCGCGCGCTTCTCATTTCAATTCGCGCCCCTGCGTGAGGGGCGACTACGGGCAGCGTAGCCTTACAGGTGGGCATCTGCATTTCAATTCGCGCCCCTGCGTGAGGGGCGACTCATATCCAGGATTTGCATACCCAAATACTTTGAAATTTCAATTCGCGCCCCTGCGTGAGGGGCGACATACAGGATTACCGCGAGATCGGCAAGGAGGATCTGATTTCAATTCGCGCCCCTGCGTGAGGGGCGACGGCGACC